>DATMAT010000027.1 GCA_035559815.1 Thermodesulfobacteriota bacterium | reverse complement strand
AGCCGGTCCATCCTAAAAACAACGTAGCCAGCACTCCCAGGAAAAATACGTAAGCCTTTATGTACATCATCTTGAACGAACCTCAGCTTCCTCACGCCAGGGTGGGGCCAGTCTTATCGCTCCCTTGCGGGTTACCATCAGGATAAAAATGTATATAAAGAATAGATGTCCTAAGAGGATAAGTATGCCTGCAACAGAACGGGCGAAAAGGTAGGGCTTTGTTACCTCTACAACTTCTATAAAAGGTCGAGAGGCATCATTCATGTATAACCCTTCTATAATCCCTCCGATCTGCATTGCTATTATATATAGAGTGATACCCAAAGCTACCAGCCAGAAATGAAATTTAATTAGAATCGGATAGGGCCACTCCCACTTTAGCAGTCTAGGCATGATGTAATAAACCGCTCCAAAAAGAATCATGGTAACAAATGCATATACTCCAAGGTGTGCGTGACCGACTGTGTAATGAGTAAAATGCGAAATCTCATTAAATGAACGGAGCGCCTGTATTGATCCTTGAAAGCTCACTGCGGTGTAGCACATGGCCCCAAAGACTACAAAGCGTAAGGTTGGACTATACCTGAGTTTTCCAAAATGACCTACCATGGTTAGGTGGTGATTAATCGCTACGGCAACTACAGGGATGAACATAAGAACGCTTGCCACAATAGAAATACTTATAAGCCATGTAGGAAGCGGGCCACCAATCAGATGATGAATACCGTTCCAATTGTAGAAAAGCGCGAATGTCCAGAAACCCAGGAGTGAAAGATAGTAGCTATGAATAGGGCGGCCAATAACTTTTGGAATAAAATAGTAAGCCGCCGCAAGTCCTGCTGGTGTGAACCAGACCGTTAAAATATTGTGGGCATACCACCAGTTAACCGCTGCTCCGGTAACACCGGAATAAATGGACAGGTTGCTGTTAGCAAGGATATAAAGAATAGGAAACCATACAACGGATGCCAGTATATACCAGAGAGAAACATAAATGTGCTTTACTTGACGCGAATGAAAGGTACGTAATATGGAAAGAAATAAGAAAATAGCAGCTATTGTAATTACAATTTGTGCACCATGGGGAAACTCTAGCCACTCTACTCCCTGACTGTGTCCGCTAAGTATAGAAATCACTCCATATAGAACTCCTATATTCCAGAGGATGGCAGAGATATATAAAAGCTTGCGCCAGTAGACTTCCGTGCGACATAACCTGGCAGTAAGCCAAATATAGCAACCTGCCAAAGCCAAAGAAGCCCAGCCATAAATTACTGTATTTAAATGAGCGGGACGTACACGTCCAAAGGTCAATGCAGGATATGAGCCAAGCCAATCAGGGAAATTGAATTTTAAAGAAGCAGTAAGCCCAAAAACCGTTCCCACAAGAAGCCACACTACCGCCGAGCCGAAAAAAACAAGCACTGGACCTGCAGCTGAATCATCGCTGAGAACGCGGAAAGATAACTCAGGGGCCTCTTCTAAACCAGGTGTAGGATAGTTTGAACTCATTCATTTTTCCTATCGGTTCTTCTTCATCAAAGATAATATAAGCGCCAGCGTTTAGGTCTTTAAATTGTTTGGTATGGGCTGCCCAAATAAAAGCGCCCATAGCTATAACCCCACCTAGAAGAGCGGTTATTATTAAAATAAGACCTGCTAGAGGAAGATCCATAATCTTTGATATTTTATCGGGAGATCTTAAAGGTTGTTTTATCAACTCCAGTATTTCCTGTATCAGGATCGTACGAATAAACTATTAATTCATATACTCCCTCTTTTGTGACATCTAATCTCCCTTCGAAGGTGCTCGTTTTATTGGCATAGGATAGAGGTAGGGTATCGATGACTTCTCCATTGTGCTTAACTGTGGCTTTTACTTCATATTTATTTGCGTCCCATATTCCTCCTGGTTCTACAGGACAACCGCACATCATAACAACATTTGCTCTTATAGGAATAGCCACCTTTCCTTCCTTGAGCTTAAAGGTCTCGTGAGCTTGAGGTGTAAGAGCATCAACGGCAAATCCTGGAATTTCTACAATGATCCCGTCACCAACAATGTCTTTTCCAGGAATGAGCCAAACTTGGGTTGTAGATTTTATCTTAGATTGACCTTGGGCATAAGGAGCATAAACCTCAACCGTAAAAAGCTTTGGTTCATCTATATCCATCGTAGTCTCGAATTTGGCTGCCGTTTCATCCGATAACATAGCACCTCTTTTATGAGGCTCTAACATTATTTTCTTAGTATCTCCAGTTTCCCCAATAGTAAAGCCTTTTGCGAGTATCTCCCCCGTCTCACTATCCCTTATAATGACAAGCACTCCTCCCATAGAGGTACCGATAAACTTAGCATCTTTTGACTTTGCCCTGACAGTTACTTTTGTATTAACAGCTTCTAAAATGTCTGCAAATAATAATAATCCGGTCATAAATATAAATACTCCCAATGTAATTACTCTCATTCTTCGCCCCCCTTTTTAGTTATATTAAGTGTTTAATATAGCTATATTTGTCCTATTCCCATCCACTTGTATCTGGTCATTTAGATTTTACTTCCTTCCCTTCACCGTATTTCCTTTTTTGTCGAAATGCCGAACGGCACGTAGGAAGGACACCAGCCTATTACACTCGTAAGAAGAAACGCTATTGCTATAATACCTAAAATAATCGCACCTGTGCCGCTTATCTGATCCGCGAAATAAAGGACCGCTATAACAATTGCTATAATCACCCTCAGGAAGCGATCAATTCCTCCCATATTTTTTCTCATGGTATACTCCCCTTTTTCAAAGGATTAGTGCAATGCTAAAAGAACCACTTCACGAGATAGACTATCGAACCTATAGCACAAACGCAGGCTAAGCAAGCAAAAAATAGCTTTACAAAATTTGCCTTTGTATTACTCACCTCCATAATAAATGCAAAAGGGCATAAATAAGTTACAAGTTATTTTACTTGTTGTTATGTACCGTATCTTATACCTTTAGAACAGCTATAAACCTTTAAGAAGTCGCCTTAACTCACGTGCGTGGCCGGCCTCGTCAGCGGCTATCTCCTCTAATTTGACCTTCAGTTCTATTTCGCCTAATTCCTCAGCCTGCTTGGCACGCCTCTTATAGTTCTCAATGTCATTAAGTTCCATCTCAAGGTCTAATTCAAGCATGGCTTTAAGACCTTCCGGTTTGGCAAATTCTTTAGGTGTCGTAGTAGGTTCGCCACCAAGGTCTGTGATTACCTCTGTAAGAAATGTGGCATGACCTAGTTCGTCCTGCACTTCCTTTTGTAAAATCTCACGCAGTTCTGCACCTATAAGTCCAAATGATTTGCTGGCCTGGTAAGTGTATCTGATAACAGTTCCCCATTCGGCGGCCAGGTCTTCATTGAGTCCACGAATGAATTCCCCTTTCTTAGACATAACACCCTCCTTTCATTTTATATCATTTGATTCTTCTATTATAATAAATGCAAAGCTTATGGAAAAGTTACAAAAGAGAAGGACTTCTGCAGAAAAGATAACTCGACTCTTAAATGACATTAGAGAAAATAAATCTAATGCCATCAATAGGTTTTTAAAAGAGGCTCAGCAAACGGTGCTTTCCTTCGGTATGAAGGTTTGTGGTGGCCACGTACAGGATGCTGAGGATACCATGCAAGAGGTGCTCGTTCGGTTTTTTCAGGGTGCCAGAAAGCTGAAATTTAATGATACTAAAGTCTTAAGAGTTTGGTTATACAAGGTTGCTAAAAATGCGTGTCTTATGAATAGGCGTAAGGGAAAATACGAGCCGAGATATATGAGTTCAATCAACGAGCTCTTACCTAGAAATGAGAACGGAGAGGTACAAACATTAGATATACCTGATTGGTCTAGGATCCCGGATAAATTGATTCTTGAAAAAGAAAACCATCATATTATTCAAAAGGCATTGCTCGAACTTCCACTCGATTACAGATTGGTTTTAGTGCTGCGTGATATGGAGGGTCTTTCGACAAAAGAGGTTTCAGAGATCGTGGGAATAAGTGAAACTAATGTAAAGGTCAGGCTTCACCGTGCAAGATTGTTTATGAGAAACGAGCTTTCTAAATATCTTAATCCGATTTATGAGAAGGGAGAAAGAGTTGAAGAGGAAAAAGGGGCTAAGTTGTAAAAATATATTTTCATCTCTCTCAAAATACGTTGATAAAGAGCTTAATGATTCTTTACGTGACCAAATCGACAGGCATATAAAAAATTGCAAACCGTGTAAAGCATTTCTAAACACGCTACGAAAGACAATTAGGTTATGCAATAAATTTAAACCTGAGTATGCATTCCGAATTCAAAGAGTAAAATTAAGTAAAGAGTTGGAAGAAGAGATAAAGGCTTTAACTTATTTCTTCCGGGAAACTAGGTAATATCATTTCCAACTCTTTATAAACCTAGACACGGCCCCTCCGTCGTGTTGCAAGAAAGTACTTTTCAAAAGCCACTTTTGCCCAATGCGCTTCCGGTCCTGGGATAAGCCACTGGTGTTTGCGCGGCGCTAGAATTCGGTCTGATAGCATGATGATCCCTGTACTTCCCGCATCAAGAATACACTTGGCATCCATAGCAGAAAAGGGCAGCCTTATCTCAGAGCCACCCTCGATGGCTGAGGCAATATTATGAGCTGCAACACGCGCCATTTCTTCTGAGTTGTATCCGGTCTTCGGCACACCAATAGGAACGGGTGTTGGCCCAGGAGGTTTGACGGCTACTGCTACCCCTGCTGCGTATATCTCAGGATGAGCGGGCATTCTATATGCGTCGTCTACTTCTATAAAGCCCGAGGCGTTACCCAATCCGGGAGAATTTCTGACAGCATCAACTCCCAAAAAACGTGGGATCAGCATCGCAAACTTGAATGGAAGCTTCTGTCCATCTCCAAGATGTATGGTATCCGGCCCCACCTGCTCAATAGCTGCGTTTGTGATTGCCTTGATACCAAGCTTTTTAAAGAACCCCTCGACCATCTCCTGTGCTTTTCCAAAACCTCCTATACCGAAGTGACCGAGGAAGGGCTCGGCAGTTACAAAAGTTATCGGGCAACTCTTTTCGAGTCCATTCTTAGCAAGTTGGTATCTTACATTGAGCAGGAACTCATAAGACGCACCGAAACAGGCGGCGCCTTGAGTTGCGCCAATTACAACCGGACCGGGATCTAACAGAAGTTGCTCCCAAGCTTTTGCTGCTCCCTCTGCGTGTTCCAATGTGCAGATGGAAACAGTATGACCATGTTCGGGACCAAGGCCAGAAATCATATCGTAATCGGGCTTAGGTCCAGTGGCAATCAATAGATAATCGTAGCTTATGTCTCCATCTGTCGTTTCTACAACATGCTGATTCAGGTCAAATCGCAGAGCTTCAGCGTGTATGAACTGAATCCCCTTCTTCTTATAGATAGGTGCTAAAGGGAAAGAGATGTTTTCCTCTTTTCTTTTGCCAAAAGGTACCCAAATGAGGGAAGGGATAAAAACGAATTTGTCGCTTCGGGATATTACGACAATCTTATGACGTCCGTTAAGACGTTTGGCCAACTCCATGGCCGCCGTAAACCCGGCGAAATTTGAACCAACAATTACAATGCGTTTTGGTGTCATATCAGCAGTACCCCTTCTTTTTTCTTTCTAATGTCCTACAGTACTTTCTTTCAGAATTTCCAGAATAGGGCGCGGGGTATCATCGGTATTGGGCGGTAAAATAGGATACTCAACTTCAGGTTGATCCCCGGTCAGAGTTTTTAGAAAAGCGGTGATGGTATCGATTTCACTGTCGGTTAGCGCGATTCCCAACTGTGCGGACCCCATGACCGATACAGCCTCCCTTAAACTCCAGACTTTCCCCGAGTGGAAGTAGGGGGGTGTAAGTTCGATGTTTCTTAAGGAAGGGACTTTGAACACATACTCGTCGCTTGCCGTCTTCGTAACCATGAAGCGACCCTTATCGCCCGGAGGAAGTATGTCGGCGCCGGGTCTTTCTACCACACCAAAGGGGAAATAACCGCTGCCACCCACGTTGACACCGTTATGGCAACCAGCACAACCCTTTTCCATAAAAAGTTTGAGCCCTTCTTTTTCCTCAACGTTGAGAGCACTGGTATCTCCTCCCAAATATTTGTCAAATCGAGAGTTTGGTGTTAGTAAGGTGGCTTCAAAGGCTTCGATTGCCTTAGCCGTATTATCGAATGTGACCGGCGAATTATCATCGGGAAATGCTTTTTTGAATAGGTCCACATATTGAGGCATGCTATTCAATGTAGCAATAACACGCTCTGGGTTGTTACTCATCTCCACCGACGCTTGTACCGGTCCTTTTGCCTGCTCTTCCAGGTCTTTGGCGCGTCCATCCCAGAATTGAGCGATGTTAAACACCGCGTTAAAAACAGTGGGCGCATTTCTAGGGCCCTTCTGCCATCCGTGCCCAACCGATGTTTCCTGAAGGTCGACTCCTCCGGTTCCCAGGTTGTGGCAGGTATTACAGGAAATCAGATTGGATGCGGAGAGACGGGGGTCGAAGTAAAGCATCTTTCCCAACTCTAGCTTTTCCGGGGTCACCGGATTATCCTTCAACTCAGGCGGAGCATCAGGAATCGGCTTAAACAGACTTTGCGTCTTCTTAAGCATCTCATCTTGCTGAGCCCATGCACCCTCTATTACTACCAAGAATCCTAATACGATCAGGATCACCCATTTCATGCTTTCGCCCTCCTTATCTTAATTAGCGTTTTCTCCAGCCGGCCCAGACGGGGACACCGTTTTCATCGCGAAGCTTGAGTATTTCGTCCCCCTTTTTCACTTCTGCGGCAATGATAGCCGGTTTGCCTTCAAACGTAATTCTGGAACCGGTGACTTCAATTTTATCCTTTGGCTCAATCTTGATGTCCTGTCTTTCGATAAACCAGCCAGGGCCAAGATGTACGGAAATAGTTTCTTTTTCCGTTTTCAGTGTTAAATGGATTCCGTAGGACATACCCTTCATCGGGGTGATTTTATCTACACTAACTACTTCCCCACTTATTGTCTCTACCGTTTTGGGATTATACATCTTGTTGTATTGACTACCCATTCCCCAGCCCCCGCTGCCTCTCCATCCCTTTCCTGGCTGAGCAAAGGGTTCAGAGGCTATAAATCCGAGGATGCCAATCATTAGAATTAAAGTACAAAATTTTTTCATGGTATTGACCTCACTCTTGTATTTTGTGTATGACCATTAAGAAAAATCTGGGCAGATCTTCCCCGATGATTTTATCGATTTCACTTCAAGAGTTACTTTCATTTTAAGTTGTATAACCTTGAATGAAAGGAAGTCCTGCTATCAATTATTCCGAAATCGATGACTTGTCCCTCACTGGATATAGCTCGGAAACTTATCCCCTCTGGGTAAACTTCCATGTAGATAAAATTATTGACCTCCAGGGCACATGCCGTATATCCATTCGCTTTCGGTTTTTTTAGGTTTGCTCCACCGCCACCGGAGATAAAGTGGATTATTCCTTTTTGGGGCTTCATGCGGGCATAGTAGTGGTTATGTCCGGCAATAGTAACTTGAACGCCCCCGTTAACTAGGGTTTCTTCAACGGCGTTACGAAACCCGAAATCAGGCTTATGGGCTCCATAGGGTGAATATAAGGGGTGATGGAAATAGGCCACTTTCCATATTGCGTTACTCTCCGATAAGGCCCGCTCCAGCCATTTAATCTGCACCTCATCTTTTTTCTCATGTACCATACGGTTAGAGTTCAGAGCAAAAAAGGTAATGAGTGGTTTTTCGCCAACCTTAATATCGGGGGTATAACTGTAATATCCATCTTTGCCCACAATACCGAAACGGGCAGTATCCTTAATTTCATAGATTCCGTTATTATCTTCTATATCGTGATTACCTGGTGCGGCGTGAAATTTGACGCCCCTACCTCTAAGACTTTATAATACTTATCAAATCTATCTGGGAAGAGGTCAGGGTCTCCTCCTCTTTTACTCCATGTGCCATAGATATTGTCTCCCAGCATCAGAACAAGGTTATAAGGATTCTCTTCGTAGAATCCCAGCATACGTGCGGCTATTTTCTCCTGAGCAGGGCAATCACAGCCGTTGTCGCCAATGGCGACAAAGGAGAAATGAGGAGTCGCTTTTACTTGATCAGTGGACTCACTCTTTTTATTGTCGACCCGGTTTACAGTACTAGAGTCTGAGGGGCAGCTAGGGGAGAGAGCCTCTTCTTTTTGACATCCCAGAGCAAATACAATCAAAAAAAAAGTAAATATCGCTAATTGTTTAATCCGATTCATCCTCTTCCTTGCGCTTGTAGATGTTTCCTGCTTGGTCGGATTTCTCATCAGAATGAAGGGTCCCGTTTGTTCAATTCCCAAATACTTTTAATCGTTTTCTTTCTCGATATTAACTTTACCTGAGGATAGACTTGTATCAGAACGGATTTCCGGGTGGTTTATCTTCCCGCCGAGATTAGCAGTCCAGGCCATCAGCCCTCCGCTAACTAACAGAACGAGAAGGGTCAATATAGTTAGTTTCTGTCCTATATTGTTTGAAAAGCGCCGCGCAATTAAGGATATAAGCGCCAATACACCTACGACCTCGGTAAAAATAAATGCAATCTCCGCCCGTTCTTCATGCTCTTCGATCATCTGCTCCGATATTCCCGGTAAATCTTCCACAACTTCCTCGGCCGGTTCTCCGCTTAAGTAGACTGGAATTGCCCAGAGCGCTACTAAAATGGTAAAAATGAGGGCCACGTTTATGAGTTCATTGCTCTTTCGTATTATGGCTACTATCAGCAGCAATAAGGTAAACCCCATTCCGATTAGTGGAATGTGATTTAGTATCAAATGGACATGAGCCGGATTCATGATTACCTCCTCCTTTTTGTGCTTAATTTGCCACACTCTATTTTAAGGGAGCACAATAAGCGATCCGAAGATTTTGTCTGGTTTTCCGAGAATGTATCTCATTATATATATGATGTCCCTTCTATACTTCCCTCAACTCTTTTGCAAGCCTTATGCCAGTTTATAAACCTTGTAATTATCGGGTATTGTCAAATTAAGAAGATGTAAGATGTCAGAGAATCAGACAACGCTGATGAAAATTGCTTGTTAAAAAATCTGTGAAACCAAGTAAATTTATTGGTATATACGTTGCAAGGATGTTTTGGAGTGGGAACAGGAATAATAAAAAAAATTATCGAAAGGAGGTAACAAAATGAGAAATTTAATAACCTCACTTTTAATCCTGCTACTGACTGCGGGCCTTTCCTTCTCCCAGGATATGATGCAGCAAAAAGAGGGGCAGACGGGGATGATGGGTAGAGGTATGATGGGCATGCAAGGCGGTATGATGCGCGGGATGCCTCATATGTACAGCATGATGGTGCAGCACGTTATCATGAAAGCGAATACATTTGATCTTACAGATGCACAGAAGAAAGAGTTAGCAAATATCGAGGAGAAGTATCTATATCCTTTGGTTCAGAAAGAGGCTGATTTTAAAATTTCCCACATGAAGATTATGAGCATGTTACGAGACCCGAATTTTGACTCCTCCAAAGTAAAGGCAGAGATCAAAGCATCTAATGACATTAATCTGGAGATGGCCAATATGTCTGTAGATGCACTGGCAGCGGTAAGAAATGCAATCGGCTTGGAAAACTTCAAAAAGGCAAGATTGATGATGCCCATGATGAGCGGAGGGATGATGCAAGGTGCAAGCAGAACTAAGGTTAGAGAAGAGATCAAGAAGAAAGCGACGACACAGGAAAAAAAGGAAGATTCTTCGAGTGAACATTAAGAGCATCATTGAATCAGGGGAAGAGTAAAACACGGTTGGTTTATCGATAGCATATAAAATGAAGATAACTTTTCTGGGAGCAACCGGCACTGTGACCGGGTCTAAATACCTGGTCAATTCCGCCTCCAAATTCATTCTGGTTGACTGCGGCCTGTTTCAGGGCTTTAAGCAATTGCGCCTGAGGAACTGGGCCCCGCTACCGGTGAATTCGAAGTTGATCGATGCCGTAATTCTTACCCATGCCCACATTGACCACTGCGGCTATATACCTCTACTGGTTAAGAACGGCTTCATAGGAAAAATATATTGCACTTCCGCCACTCGAGACCTATGCGCAATTCTACTGCCTGACAGCGGTTATCTGCAGGAAGAAGAGGCAAGGTATGCGAATAAACACGGCTATTCCAAGCATAGACCGGCATTACCACTTTATACGGAGAAGGATGCGTTGCGGTCGCTCGAGCGGTTCGCCACGATAGATTTCGGTCAAAATCTTAATTTGAGTAATAACCTGAATGCAAATCTTAGTCCGTCCGGTCATATTCTGGGCTCCGCATTTGTTTTGTTGAAGGATACCCGGAAGTCTATCCTGTTTTCGGGCGATATCGGCCGCCCTGACGACCCGATAATGGTATCCCCTTCCATAATACGAAAGGTTGATTATCTGGTAATCGAATCCACCTATGGCGACAAACGGCACGACCCTAGAGACCCGAAAATAGCACTGGCCGAAGTTATTAACCGAACGGCTAAACGGGGAGGAATCGTCGTAGTCCCGGCTTTCGCCGTAGGTCGTGCACAGAGCCTGCTCTATTATGTCCATCAGTTGAAGAAGTCAAAATCCATACCGGATATTCCGGTCTTTCTGAATAGTCCTATGGCTGCCAATGTTAACCATGTATTCCATGACCACCTCGGTGAACACCGCTTGACACCTGCTCAATGCGATGAAATATGCAATGCCGCTCGCATCGTAAACAGCGTGGAAGAGTCTAAGGCAATAAACGAAAGAAAGGGTCCGATGATAGTTATTGCGGCCAGCGGCATGGCCACCGGAGGCCGGGTGTTGCACCATCTCGAAGCGTTCGCGCCCGACCCTAAGAATACGATTTTGTTTGTCGGGTTTCAGGCCGGTGGTACGAGAGGGGCAGCCATGGTGAATGGTGCTGAGTCGGTCAAGATTCACGGTAAATATATACCCGTTCGTGCCGAAGTCAGAGTTATCGACAACCTTTCGGCTCATGCAGATTATGCGGAGATTCTAGACTGGCTTGGCAATTTCGATAGACCGCCTCGGCAAACCTTTATCACTCACGGCGAACCGGCCGCAGCAGATGCGCTCAGGCATCGAATTGAAGAGCAACTTGGCTGGAGCTGCCTTGTGCCGGAGTATCTGGAAGAGGTATGGCTTAGCTGATAAAGTTTCTTTTTGTTATCTTTGTTGTTAATTTGTTTATGTGATTAATACAAAATTGTCCAAAAATAAGAGATTGATTGTCGGAGTTGGCCTAACGGTAATCAAAGGACTTCCATGACGAACAAGGAAGAAGCAACCCCTATTTAATTCTCCCTGCTTCGACCTTGCTCAGCACAGGCTTAGTAAGGGGGAAAACGCAAGGGGGATAGAAAGGCTATTTGAACGAATAGAGTTAAGATGGCCCTTGCGTAGCAAACATAAAAGAGGAGAACCTGATCTTGAAAAGATGTAAAGACCTTGTTTTACGAGTGTAAACCGCTGGTTTCTAATTATTTTGGACTGCAGTGTAATTAATGGTTTATTAATCTTAGCTAATCAGACTTGACTATAAAGCATGACGAATCAAGTTGAAAAATCAAATGACACTGGGAGTGAAAGATCGATAGCCTATTTTTCTATGGAAATAGCCCTGGAAGCGGGAATGCCGACTTATAGTGGCGGTCTTGGTGTCCTTGCCGGAGATACTATTCGCTCTGCTGCCGATCTCAAGGTCCCTATGGTTGCTGTCACTCTCATACACCGGAAAGGATATTTTTACCAAAGACTCGATTCAAGCGGGTGGCAGACGGAGGAGCCCGTTGAATGGTCAGTTGATGACTTCTTGAAGGAGATGCCGCAAAGAGTCTCTGTGACTTTGGAGAGCCGAAGGGTTCTTATCCGTTGCTGGAGGTATGAAGTCATTGGCATCGGTGGTTTTGGGGTTCCGGTGTATCTTCTGGATACCGACCTGCCGGAGAACTCGGAATGGGATAGGACATTGACCCATTACCTCTATGGAGGGAACCAACGTTATAGACTGTGTCAGGAAGTGGTTTTGGGGATGGGCGGCGTGAGGATGCTTCGCGCCCTCGGTTATGAAAGCATAAAGAAGTTTCATATGAACGAGGGACACTCCAGTCTTCTTGTATTGGAGCTCTTAGATGAAGAGGCAAGAAAAGAGGGTAGGAGTTCAATTTTGTATAGCGATGTTGAGGTCGTCAGGAGTAAATGTGTGTTCACCACTCATACCCCGGTTCCGGCCGGTCACGACCAGTTCCCTTTGGATTTGGTGAATCGTGTTCTTGGGCGCCGAGAGGTTTATGATATGAAAGACGTCTTCTGCTGTGAGAACCTTCTCAACATGACCTTCCTTGGGTTTAACCTTAGTCACTACATCAATGGGGTGGCCAAAAGACACGGAGAAATCACAAAATCGATATTTGCCCATTACCAAATCGATGCCATTACCAACGGTGTACACGCCTCGACCTGGGTATCGGGGCCTTTTGCAGAACTCTTTGACCGCTATATCCCCGGTTGGAAAGAGGATAACTCCACTCTTAGGTCTGCCTTGAGTATTCCAAAACCGGAGGTGTGGGATGCTCACGTTGATGCGAAAAAATGGCTTATTCAGTACGTCAATCGCCAAACAAACGCGGGAATGGACCTAGATGTATTTACCATAGGTTTTGCCAGGCGCGCCACCGCCTACAAGAGAGGGGATCTGCTCTTCACGGATATTGAGCGGCTTAAGGCTATTTCATCGAAATCGGGCACTCTTCAGGTGATTTATGCCGGAAAGGCGCACCCGCAGGACCAGGGTGGCAAACAAGTGATTAAACGGATTTTTGATGCTAAGAGGGCGCTACAGGGTGTCATCAAAATAGCTTATCTCGAGAATTACGACATAGAGCTTGCGAAGATGATCGTCTCTGGCGTGGATGTTTGGCTAAATACACCCAAGCCGCCGCTCGAAGCATCGGGGACAAGCGGAATGAAAGCTGCTCTAAATGGTGTTCCGAGCCTGAGCGTTCTGGATGGTTGGTGGATTGAGGGGCATATCGAAGGGATTACAGGATGGTCAATCGGGGAAGACTCAAAGACCGGAGATGGGAGCAATAACCATCAAAAGGATGCGGAGCTTCTCTATGATAAATTGGAACAGGAGGTTATTCCCTTATTCTACAGGGATAGGGATCGTTTCATCGATGTGATGAGACATGCCGTTGCTCTTAACGGCTCCTACTTTAATACGCAAAGGATGTTACAACAGTATGTTGTAAACGCTTATTTTCGTTAGGCATTAAATCGAGTGAATCACTTAAATACAATCTTTACACAATTGCGGTTTAAATATCGCTAATAATAAGTAAACTAAAAAATCTAATCAGGCAAAAAAAGGAGAACGGTCATGGCGCGCATTAAATACATAGAGGAAGAAGAGGTTAAAGACCCAAGGGTAAAAGAGGCTTATGAAAGGATGAGAAAGAAAAGGGGAAAGGTAACTAACATTTACAAGGTGCTAGCGTACAAACCCTCCATAATATCAACCATAGGACCTTTTGTTGCCGCGGTACAGGAACCGGACGAGCTCGATCCCAAGCTTAAAGAGAGGATAATACTGAGGGTCTCAAGGATTAACCGCTCTGCATATTGCTGTCACGCGCACGAGCAGATAAGCAAAAAAATGGGTTTTACCGAAAATGAAATTCTAGAGGTAGATAATCCTGATAGAGCGAACATTTCGGAGGCGGAGAAAGTGGCCCTAAAATACGCCGAGGCCATGACGGTTAATCCTGGAAATATTCCCGATTCCCTTTTTA
This sequence comes from Thermodesulfobacteriota bacterium, assembly GCA_035559815.1. NCBI lineage: Bacteria > Pseudomonadati > Thermodesulfobacteriota > Thermodesulfobacteriota bacterium. The sequence goes on along the minus strand of DATMAT010000027.1, from coordinate 15,585 downwards.
CCGAGCTTAAAAAATATTTTGGCGATCCTCAGATTGTAGAGCTAACCTCTTTGATAGCCCTTTATAACATGATAAATCGTTTTAACGAGGCTCTTAAGCTCGACCCCGAAGAATACTGATAAGATTAGCCCCAATCACTGTAAAGAGTGCTAAACCAGGAAGTTTATTTTTCTGAGGAGTGAACCCATGAGCACCAGAAATCTGGATAAGATCTTTAATCCCCGGTCCATTGCTTTGGTTGGAGCGAGCGAGGAGAGCGGCAAGCTCGGCTACATACTTTTTCGCAACCTAATCCAGGGTGGATTCAAAGGGCCGGTTTACCCGGTTAATCCCCGGGCAAAGGTCATTCAGGGCAAGAAGGCATATAAGTCGGTAACCGATATTAAAGACGAGGTGGACCTCGCGGTTATAGTAACACGAATAGATGTTGTTCCCCAGGTTATAAGGGACTGCGCCAGTAAGAAAATTCTTGGAACAATAGTTATCTCCGCGGGGGGGAAAGAGGTAGGTGAGCAAGGAAAGAAACTGGAAGAGGAGATACTAAGGGAGGCAAAAGAAGCGGGTATAAGAATCATAGGCCCTAATTGCCTGGGCATAATAAGACCCTCCATCGGGCTTAACGCCAGCTTCTCGCACAGGATCGCACTTCCTGGAAAGATAGCCTTCATCTCTCAAAGCGGTGCGCTATGCACGGCTATCCTGGACCGGTCCTTGATGGAAAATATCGGCTTCAGCCATTTTATTAGTATAGGTTCTATGGCTGATGTGGACTTCGGCGACCTGATTGATTATCTGGGTGCTAACGAAGAGGTAACCAGCATTATTCTCTATATAGAATCGCTCACCAACACCAGAAAATTCATGAGTGCAGCCCGGGCGGTGTCTCAAATAAAGCCCATAATTGCGGTGAAAGCGGGCAGGAGTCAGTCTGGTGCAGAGGCTGCTGCCTCCCATACCGGTGCTTTAGCCGGAGAAGACGATGTCTATGACGCCGCCTTTAAGCGCGCCGGAATTATAAGGGTGCGTACTGTGCGGCAGTTGTTCAATTGCGCCGAGAGCCTAGCCAAACAACCGAGGCCGCACGGTTCTCGTTTGGGAATTGTTACCAACGCCGGGGGCTTGGGGGTGATTGCAGTGGATGCGTTAGAAGACTGGGGACAGAAACCGGCTACATTGTCCGAAGGGACAATCGAAAGTCTCAACCGTGTCTTGCCACCCCACTGGAGCAAAAGGAACCCGGTAGACATTATCGGCGATGCCACTCCGGAACGGTATCAGGAAGCAGTTCGCATCGTTCTTCAGTCAAACGACATCGACGGGTTGATCGTGATGTTGACCCCACAAGCAATGACCAGCCCGACCGATGTCGCCGGAAGTATATCTAGCTTAGCCCGCAGTCAGCATATCCCCATTTTCGCCGTATGGATGGGGGGTAAGGAAGTTGAGGAGGGCATCTCCCTGTTGAACAATGCTGGCATCCCTACCTACAGCACCCCCGAGGATGCGGTTAACATCTTCATGTATATGTATTCTTACAGCTATAACCTCAAGTTACTTCAAGAGACCCCCAGGGAGCTTCATGTCGAGCTTAACCTGGACCGGGAAAAGGCGGATAGGATAATAAGGGGGTCGCTGGGAGAAAATTCCAGCCTCCTTTCGGAGGTAGAGTCTAAAGAGCTTCTGGAGAGCTACGGGATACCGGTTAACAAAACGGAGGTTTCCACATCTCCGGACGAGGCAGTGAAACTGGCAGAGAAAATCGGGTTTCCGGTGGTGTTAAAAATCCATTCACCGGACATCTCTCACAAGACCGAGGCCGGCGGGGTCATACTCGATATCAACTCGAAGGAAGAGGTGGAATCGGCATATAAAAAAATAATGGAAAATGCCAGGAACTATAACCCGGGAGCACGGATTATAGGTGTTACCGTGCAGCGCATGATAAAGGATAGGGGCTATGAGGTGATAGTGGGAAGTAAATTCGACCGGTTATTCGGCCCGATAATACTTTTCGGAATGGGCGGAATAATGACCGAGTTGATCGGGGATAAAGCCATAGGTCTTCCTCCGCTCAATACCACCCTGGCCAGGAGGCTCATGGAGCAAACGAAGGTTTATAGGTTGTTAAAAGGCTTTCGTAACAGGCCTTCAGTCAATCTAGAATCATTGGAAGAGATTTTAATACGCCTCTCTCATCTGGTAACCGATTTCCCGGAGGTCGTGGAAGTGGATATAAATCCTCTATTCGCTAACGAGGATTTAATTTTTGCCCTGGATGCCCGGGTAATAGTCAGGCCTACAACCATGAGGTCCCCGGAACACATGGTGATAAGCCCATACCCCAGTCGTTACGAAACCGTCTGGTCTTTGGATGATGGTACTTCCGTAGTACTCCGTCCCATAAGGCCGGAGGACGAGGAGATGATGAAGGAACTTTTTAACACGTTTTCTCAAAAGACGATTCTTTATCGATTCTTTCAGATTCTCAAATCTATGCCTCATGAGCGTTTAGTCCGATACACACAGATAGACTACGACCGGGAGATGGCCATGGTGGCCGTGGAAAGCGATGGGGACAAAGAACGTATATTAGGCGTGGGAAGGGTAACCTACTACCCGAATTTGGAGGCGTCCGAGTTTTCGGTGGTGGTGGGCGACCCGTGGCAGGGAAAGGGACTGGGCAAAAAACTTCTCCAAATGTGTATCAGTATAGCCAGGGAAAAGAAGAGCGGGTTTCTCTGGGGAGACATAATGGCAGAAAATGAAAGAATGATCGGATTATGCAAGGAACTTGGTTTCAAAATAGAGTGGGATTACAAAGAAGGGACGGCTAGAGCCTTGATGAATTTTGGCTAGGACAATCGTTCTCGTAAAATCAGTTGGGAGTTGTCTAGGGGTTAATGCTGACTCGGTTTACAGACGCTCCCTAACTACTATGACTTATCTTGAGGAGTTTGACTTCGGAAGCAGCTTTCCTGCTTTACATTTCAAGAACAAAGAGTGATGAATTCTCTACAAACAAATATGGAAGATAATACAAAACCATTCACCCAGCCATGGGAGCAGATTCTAGAAAGGCTTGACGTATCCCCGGAAAAAGGGCTAAGTGGCAGGGAAGCCAAGGTAAGGCTCTCCCAATATGGCCCCAACCGTCTTCGAGGGGCGAGAAAAAAGAGCGCCTGGCTTATCTTTATCGCTCAGCTCAAGAGCCTGATCATGCTCCTTCTAGGGGTGGCTGCTCTTTTGTCATTTGTCTTTAAAGAGTGGATAGAGGGAGCAGCCATCCTGGTGGTGATTGCTTTAAACTCGGCTATCGGTTTTTTTATGGAGGTGAGAGCGGTCCGGTCGATGGAGGCGCTTAAGAGTTTAGTGCGTGTAACTGCAAAGGTTAGACGGGACGACCAGGTGCAGGAGGTCTTGGCGGAAGAAATAGTACCGGGAGACATAGTGGTTCTAGAGGGAGGGGACTTGGTGCCTGCCGATATCCGCTTAATCCGGGCTTCTAAGCTCCAGGCGGATGAGTCTTCTCTCACCGGCGAGTCGGTTCCGGTAAGCAAACAACTAGAGCCCCTACCGGACGACGTCCCTATAGCCGATCGGTCGAATATGCTTTTCATGGGAACCGCTGTAACACGCGGGTCCGGTGAGGGGGTGGTTGTGGCAACGGGTATGAATACGGAGTTGGGCCGAATTTCTACCCTGGTGGAAGAGGCCGAAGAGGAGAGCACCCCTATAGAGAAACGCCTCGACCAGTTAGGTCATAGACTCATCTGGGTGACGCTGACAATCACGGCTATTGTCGCCGTTGTGGGTATTTTAAGGGGTAAGGAATTGTTCCTCATGGTGGAAACGGCCATTGCTCTTTCAGTGGCGGCAATACCGGAGGGGTTGCCGATTGTCGCTACCATTGCCCTGGCCCGGGGTATGATGCGCATGGCTAGACGAAACGCCCTTATAAATCGTCTTGCCGCAGTCGAGACCCTGGGTGCGGTAGACGTTATCTGCACCGATAAGACCGGAACCTTGACCGAGAATAAGATGACCGTTAACTGGCTTGCTACCCCATCAGGAGACGTTGAAATAAAGGAAGACGGGTCAGGAGGTAAACCTACATTTTCGATGGATGGGGAAACCGTCGATCCATCGAGTGTTCAGCTTATACGAGAGATATTAAAAACTGGCGTACTCTGCAATAACGCCTCCTTGAAGTATGGGGTGCATGGCGATGATAAAGCGGTAGGGGATCCTATGGAAGTTGCCCTTCTATTGGTTGGGGCGAAGGCTGGAATTCATCGAGATGACCTGCTGAGCACTATGCCGGAAGTGCATGAGGAAGCGTTTGATCCTTCTCTTAATATGATGGCTACGTTTCACGAAGAAAACGACCAATATCGGGTTGCGGTGAAAGGGGCCCCTGAATCGGTGCTGGAGGTTTGCTCGGGTGTTATCGGTCAAAATGGTTATACAGAGATGTCTAAAGAGATTCGAGAAGGATGGCTTGATTGTAACAAGGAATTAACGGAGAGAGGGTTTCGAGTTATTGCTCTTGCTACAAAGAAGGTGAACTCAATCTCGACGTATCCTTACGGCGAACTCATATTTCTCGGGCTAGTTGGTCTTATTGACCCCCCGCGCGAAGATGTACGCTACGCCATAGAGCGATGCCGGGGGGCGGGAATCAGGGTTGTGATGGTAACCGGCGACCATCCGAACACTGCTCGTAATGTTGCTTTAGCGGTGGGCTTGGTCGATACAGAACACGTGCAAGTAGTAAGCGGGGAGGATTTTAAAAGCCCTAACAGTTTATCGAAGGAGGAACGAATGCGTATTCTAAACGCGTCCATATTTGCTCGGGTGAACCCAAAGCAAAAACTCGACCTTATTTCCATACATCAGGAGCATGGCTCAATTGTGGCAATGACTGGCGACGGTGTCAACGACGCTCCCGCGCTCAAAAAAGCAGACATCGGTATAGCTATGGGTAAGCGAGGTACCCAAGTTGCCCGGGAAGCGGCAGATATGGTCCTTAAGGATGATGCTTTTTCCACGATTGTGCTTGCTATTGAACAGGGACGAATTATCTTTGGCAACATCCGTAAATTCGCTCTTTACCTAATTTCCTGTAATGTCAGCGAGATCATGGTTGTGTCCCTAGCTTCGTTGGCTGCGATTCCATTGCCCATTCTCCCGCTCCAGATTCTTTTCTTAAACCTGGTTACCGATGTTTTTCCGGCGCTTGCGCTAGGCTTGGGTGAGGGGGATAAACAAATAATGAGGTATCCGCCTCGAAACCCGGATGAATCCATCTTAACCCAACATCATTGGTCAGCTATCGGGGTATATGGCCTAGTTATGACACTGGCTGTTATAGGGGCTCTAGTGATTGCGTTGAAATGGCTGGAATTGGGGGAGCAACGAGCGGTCACCGTTTCTTTTCTAACCCTGGCTTTTGCCCAGCTATGGCATGTCTTTAATATGCGTGATAAAGGCTCAAATTTTCTTAGAAATGATGTTACCCGCAATCCCTTCGTATGGGGAGCTTTAGGTCTATGCATAATTCTGATTTTGGCGGCTGTCTATGTTCCGGTTTTGGCCCAGGTACTGCGCGTGCTTCATCCGGGCAAAGAGGGATGGATGGTAGTAGTGGTGATGAGCTTAATACCGTTGATAATAGGCCAGATTCTAAGACCTTTAACTTCCCACACTTGGAACTCACATTGGGTACCAAAGTGGGTTAGAATATAGTCGTAGACCAGAAGAGGAGGTAGATGCAATGTACTACTTTGTATCATTTGACCCGAGGGAAGGAGCCGGAAGGAGGGAGGTAGTCGAAACCTATAAGAAATTTGCCGAACATTTTCAGAAGAAGCTTCCGCAATTTAAATTAATAGGTCTTTACGCCCGAAATGTGCTTCTGGGTTCTAGGCCACATTACGTGGCAATTTGGGAGTTTCCCGACTACTCCAACTTGGAGGAGTGGAATAGGGCGTTTGCTAAAGATACGCAGGGGCAAAAGCTGGCCAAGCGTCTTGCGGACATGGCTACAGGGTGGGAAGCAAAGGTTATGTCTAAGTTGATTTGAAGTCAATTTAAAAGGGATGGGGGAGTGGTTAGCTTTACTCATCATCTGTCCTCTTTTGTTTCTCTCGGTTTGTGATTTAATCTTGTCCTCTATCAATACTAAATTTAGAATTTCTAGGGGAAAATTAAAAAAGAGGTGAAGTTATATGGGCAAGGCAACGATAGTATTTGTATTGATCAGTTTAGTTTACGCCTCGGTTGATGTGGAGGAAGCGAAGACCGAAAACTTCCAGGTTACACACCCGGAGTGGTATATAAAGATTACCGACTTCAACGTATATTCGGCGCGTGGTGTGGCCATTATTCATCACGTCACCATCGAAAATACCAGCGACATACCCTATAGAAATGTCAAAGTGAGAGTGCGTTTTAATTCTACCTCCTACACAAACTACGGAACCGAGGTTGCCACGGAAACCGGTGTGTTACCGGTAACCCTGCCACCGCAGAGCAAGAAAACCTATCTCCAAGGAGGGTCGGTTCTAGGGGCGACCTCCAGTAGCTTTTATCCTAAAACCATAGAAGTTTTGGGCGCCGTACCCGTCATCGAGTAGAAATCTATGCATTCAGGGCATATTTAGATAATATAGTTATAATTAAGAGAGCCTTATCATATTAGCTTTTCACGGAGTTAATACCAGTAAATTCTATGATTGATCTTGAATCCCTAAAATGAGAGGGCAGACGTGATAGAGTTTCCGGATTACGTAAAAAATGAAAAACTGCGTAAATGGGTTCTGGAGATGGTAGCCCTTTGTAAGCCGGATAAAGTTCACTGGTGCGATGGTACGGAGCGGGAATATGACGAAATGTTTAGGCTGATGGTTAAGTCGGGCACGGCTATCAAGTTGAACGAGGAGAAGCGCCCCAATAGCTATTTGGTGCGTACTGACCCCGATGATGTAGCCAGGGTTGAGGATCGTACGTTTATTTGCAGCCTGAGCAAAAGCGACGCCGGCCCTACGAATAACTGGGTTGACCCAAGGCAGATGAAAAAGACCTTATCGGAGCTTTTTGATGGTTCGATGCGCGGTCGAACCATGTACGTCATTCCTTTCAGCATGGGTCCACTGGGCTCTCATATTGCCCATATCGGGGTGCAGCTGACTGATTCGCCTTATGTGGTAGCCAGCATGCGCATCATGACCCGAATGGGAAAAGCTGTTTGGGGTGTATTGGGAAATGGTGAATTTGTTCCCTGCTTACACTCGGTAGGGATGCCACTCAAGCCAGGACAAAAAGATGTTCCATGGCCCTGCAATAACAAGCACAAGTACATAGTTCACTTCCCGGAGGAGCACTCAGTATGGTCCTATGGAAGTGGTTACGGTGGAAATGCGCTACTAGGCAAAAAGTGCTTTGCTCTCAGAATTGCCTCGGTAATCGCCAGAGAGGAGGGATGGCTGGCCGAACATATGCTTATTTTGGGAGTAGAATCTCCCAACGGAGAGAAGACGTATGTGGCTGCGGCGTTTCCTAGTGCGTGCGGGAAGACAAACTTTGCCATGTTGATTCCGCCTGCCGCATTCAAGGGCTGGAAGGTTACCACCGTCGGGGATGATATTGCTTGGCTCAAGCCAGGAGACGACGGCAGCCTATATGCAATTAACCCGGAGGCCGGGTTCTTCGGCGTGGCTTCCGGCACATCGGAGAAATCTAATCCTAATGCTATGGCTTCGATCAGACAAAACTCCATATTCACCAACGTAGCACTCACGCCGGATGGCGATGTATGGTGGGAAGGGATGACCGATTCTCCCCCTACTGAATTGATCGATTGGCAAGGTAAACACTGGACCCCCGATTCCGGACAGCCAGCGGCTCATCCTAATGCCCGGTTCACCGCACCAGCAAGCCAATGCCCGTCTATAGACCCGGAGTGGGAAAATCCCAAAGGGGTGCCCATCAAAGCGCTTATCTTCGGCGGACGGAGAAGTCAGGTTGTTCCCTTGGTGTATCAGGCGTCTAACTGGAATTACGGAGTGTACATGGCCGCAACCATGGGTTCTGAGACAACGGCGGCCGCAGCGGGCAAGGTGGGGGTGGTAAGGCGCGACCCATTTGCGATGTTACCATTTTGCGGTTATCACATGGGTGACTACTTCAACTACTGGCTAGATTTCGGACGGAAGATTCCCAACCCTCCGCGTATTTTCAGCGTTAATTGGTTTCGCAAGGATAAAGAAGGAAGATACATCTGGCCCGGATTCAGCGAAAATATGCGCGTATTGAAATGGATTGTAGACCGGGCCAATGGCCGGGCTTACGGCGTTGAGAATCCTATAGGAAGGGTTCCTCGCTATGAGGATATTGATTGGAGGGGGCTGGAGAGTTTTTCCCGTGAGAAATTTCAAGAATTGATGTCGGTGGACCGGGAGCTATGGAAGCAAGAAATCCTTTCTCACGAGGAGTTATTCGTAAAGCTCTACGATAAATTGCCCAAGGAGCTTATCTTCATTCGTGAGCTAATCCTGTCTAGTCTTTGGCGTTCTCCTGAACGCTGGGATGGTGTTTTCGAACTGTAAACATCCTACCTATCCGCACTACCGATAGACAATAGAGAGAAGTCCTCAAACTCAAATGGGACTTTCCGCTGAATATTGAAGGGTGTTATGCCTCCAATATATTTGTTTCATGGGAATATTGGTTGTTTTCAAATTGGTTGATAGGATGGCATAATTGAGTTGACATTATTCTTTAAACTGGTCCAAGATTAATGTGTAATAGTCAAGATATGATTTATCGGACGTGTCGGGATAAGTTACATTCTTCCAATACATTACCACAACAACTTTCAGCGGATGTAAACCGACTCGTTCCTTCATGGAATTTACACTGAGTTTATCGAACGTGCTCAGGACAGACTCTGAGCCTGACGTAAGTTTATAGAAGTGTCGATCGATGGATGAAGTTTCTTGATGTGTTCATTCTTCGACGGTGCTCAGAATGAACGGTTTTTATTTCATTAATCATTTTAGCGGATATACATCCGCTCATTCCTTCCCCGATTTAATCGGGGATCAACTCAGGACAGGCTCTGAGCCTGGTCGAAGGATGGGTTATTGAGGTGTTTGCCCTTCCACCCTACTCCGGAGTGATAGTTAGACACGTAAAATTCCCCCTTGGAAACGATTTGCTAAGGCAGTGTCTGTTTGGTCGAATCCTAGTTGCTACAGATTAGATGTATGGAATTTACCACAATTCACTTTCTTAGATAACCCGGGGGAATTCCCTGCCTGCGGGCCTCATCCGCTAGGTTTTCTCTTTCTTCAGCAAGTAATATCAGTTGACTATTTAACTCTTGTAAATAGCTTTCTAAATACCTTAGCTCTAATATGGAGCGGTCGGCAAAGTATCCGTTTATGAGTAGGTAATCGACTTCCCTTCTCTTATGGTCAATTTGTTTTTCGGTGATATCGATCTCGTCCATTATGGCTCTCTCCTTATTTTCTATTTCCAAGGCCCGACTTCTCCAGAATTCCCGGAGAGCCTGTTCATTCTGAGTCTGCTCATCAAAGACGAGTTCAGAATTTTCCTCTTCGACAACTGCAGGTGATGTTTTTACAACTGCAAATTGCCCCTCCCCCGGGTCTTTTCCCTGTCCTTCTATTACCTCCACTTTTTCTAATTTATCTTCGGGAATAAGTGCAGGGCTGTCCGTAAAGTGCACATGACCGTCCTGGTCAACCCACTTGTAAATGCCATTTGACAGAGCTGGGGTAACAAACGAGAAAGATAACAATAAAAAAAGCGCAAAATAAACCGTATTGTATACTTTAATAGAATATAGTATTCCCTTGCGGGGGTACCGTTACAAGGGTGAAGGGGATAAACTTAAAGCGCTTTGAGTGCTTGATTAATCCAAAATCATCGATAGATTAAACGGAAGGAGAAATTAGCATGAATATTACACAGGAGATATATAAAGATAATATTGAGTTTTTAAGGAGAGTTATACAATTAACCTATGAGATAATAGATGAATGTAATCATCTATTGTTTAACTTTCTAAAGCCGGTTGCTATTCCAAGACAGGATGTAACCAAAAAATTTGATGAGGAGAAAATGGAGTCTATACAAAGAAATGGATTTCGTTTTCTCTCCCTATTGTACGATTTATCTGGGGGCGAAGAATCCGTGCGGTTTGACATGCACGAGATCGGCAAACGGCTAGGTTATGATGTGTTGGAGACGGAGTATATTGTGGAAACTCTCGCCCGTTCTGAATTGATCCGCCGTGAAAGGAATTCCCCTAATATCTCGATTAGCTCCTATGGAATCATGACTATTAATGGTGATATAAACGTCGGATACGCCCCGGTTCATTAAGGGCTAGAGCTAAATTTCGGATATGTTGAATGTAGAAAAGAATGAGGAATAAAAAATAAGGGTAGGTAACGAGTTAGATTTTTAATTTGTTATTCGTTCTTTATTGCCGGTCTCTCTTTCTACGAATAATCCCTGGTTCTTCATTTCTTCTATCTTTGTCTTTAAAATGTTTAGGTCAGTTACTGTCATGCCGAACTTGTCTAAAATTCGCTCGATGGATTCTACGCCATATATAAGCCAGCTAACATCCTTTGCGTAGCTTAGGTCATAATAACCCCAGACGATGAAGGGGAGATTGTAATCACCCTCATGGTCTAGCCTATAAAAACCTTCTCTGTAGCTAAGGATTTTATCCCCGTATCCCCAGGAATTGACCTCCGAGCGTACGTCTGCCTCTCTTAACTGGCATTGCTCTCGATGGTTTTTAAGAAGATATTCTTTGAAAGCTTCGGCTTCCTCTTCCGTGAATAATTCGTATATATTGTCCTCAGAGATGTATTGTGAATTGTCAGGATTGGTTAAATATCCGTTGAGCAATTTTCTGTGGGAATTAATGGGAGTATCTCTATATACCACGAACCAGCAAATTTCTACCCCGTCATAAACTTTTCCCCTATGAGAGAAGTGATCAAATACGGATTTTAACCTAAATAACCTTGCCATCGCTATGTTGCCCTCGTTCCTAACCTTTTTTTGAACCTAAATTACCCTATATTAATAAAGCAGTCCTTGTATAAATAAATTAGACTTTGGTTAGATTTTTGTTTTGTGAAGTTAGTAGAATTTCAAAGGCTTATCACTTTAGTACTAATTGATTTTACTAACTTTTTTGGCGTTATTTGTCTGATGAAATTGGGTGGCTAAGATAGTTCTTATGAGGCGATCTTTATGAGACAATCATTGATATCGACACACAAGGGTCGAGGCGCTCATAAGATATTTTGATGGTTCTCTGTACAATAATGCACAGCAAAAAAATGCGTATTATTGTACAACAAACTTATTTGCTTAATTGCATTTTCTCATCCCTACTAACAAGTCTTTGTATACAGTTGAGATTAGTATTATTAAATCCGCTGGCATAAATATTGTAAAATAAGTATGTCATCGGTTTAATCGGGAGAGGAATGGCGCTCCTACAAAGGATTGATAAGCAGTATCATTCTGGGAGCACTTAGGTCTTTATTTTTAATTTTAGATGCCCCGCGGCTCTAGCACTGGAGAGTTTCACTTACACCCTTGTTATAAGCGCGTCTATTCCGGTGCTTCCACTGGTTTCATAACCTCTCTGGATACTAATTCGTGTGCAAATTTAAACAGCGGTCACAGTGTACTACGACTGGCTAAGTCTCTTTTAAATCATAACTTTCTGTAAACACTGGAGATAGTGCATATGCAATTTGCTGGCATGTACATTGCTCTGATTGAATCCTAAACAAAAAAGAGGTGGGATAGTATGAAGAAATTACTTTTAGCTGCAGTTCTAATAACAGGGTTTGCTCTCGTGGGGATAAATACGCCAGTTACAACTGGGCAACAGCACCCCAATGTAGTGTCTGATGAAAACGGAGAGCAGGAATCTGGAATAATCGATTCTTATCTTTCCGGGTTCAAAGAGATTAAACTCCAAGTAGTTGGTATTAAAGATAATACACTAAAGCTTCAGGATGAAAAAGGCAAGATACACTCATTTAAGGTTGTTGACCGAAGGATGCTAAAGAGGGTTCAAGTTGGTGATACAGTCAAGGTGAAGATCGAGAAGAGAGAGGGTTAAAGTTACCATACTGGTTACGAAAAATTAGGGTCGGAATAGCGCAGACATCCGAATCCATACTACCTTTCCACCTTCAAGCAGAAGCTCTCTCATGTTCAAACCTGCTTACATCCTTGGGTTTGTTTATGATGATGAGGTCAATGAGCTTATTCTTAAAATCCTCATTATATACGCCTACCAAGGGGAGCGTGTAACCCAGGGTAGCTATACTGGTAAGGTAGTTGGCATAGGAAAGTAAGGCGACTTTATCTGCCAAATCTTCATACCGTCGGGAAAGCTCGGTAAAAATAAGGTCATAAAAGTAATTGGATGCGGCTTTCACCGTAGCAAACTGCCTTTCTTCTATCGCGCTAACTCCGAGATTAAAAGCCATGAATATTAGGTCACCTTTTTTACACATTTGTTCACTCCTAAATTACATTTGAAAACCTTTTCTGCGCTCGATGTTTTTAACCAGGACCCGGGTCGGTCATAGGTTTAACATCGATTTTCCTCTCAGCCCTCTTGCTGTTAGAGGACTTTAATTAGATAAAGCAATATTCATGCCATTAAGATAGAAAATTAAAATGGGCCTAGTCAATAATATTTCGTCATTAACCCCATGTAATAAGAAGATTTTTCGCTTAATTATTGTCGACGGCAAGGCTCCTATGCGAATTTACACATCGCTTCTGTGGGATATTGCACAGTTATGTATGCTTTTAAATTTTTCCTCATTCACAACTCGCATTAAACATTAAATATAAAAAGACGAATACCTTTGGCATAGTTATTGCCCTTGAAGTTGGAAAGGGCAGCCGTATGCGTCTTGTGGAAAAGAAGAGTATGGATTTGCTGGCGAGGAAGGGATTAGGAGGAGTAAAATCGGGATCCTTTCTTTTGTAGAGACTAAGGCTAGAGTCAGCGGAGGTAAAGTAAATGGAACTTGAGACACTATTGGAAATAAACGGGTATGTAGAATTTACGGAAGAGGGTGAAGGGGCTTTCAAATCGGAAGACGGTTTCATCCCCGAGTCGACAGAAAAAGAAACCCGGTTTGTATCGGAGGACGGCCGGTCCGATGAGAATGAGGAGAAAAAGGCTTTTAACAGTGAAGAGTACAGATTCTTATACACTTACTTCAAGGAACTGGCAAGAGAATCTCTTTTAACCCCGAGAGAAGAGGTAGAGATTTCCACAAAGATAAAAAGGTGTCAGTCGAAGGTGAATGAAATAAGGGTACTCAGGGATGAGCTTTTGAAAGAAAGGAATGGCAGCGATGGGGGAAACGAAAACCATAACGGTAAGAAAAAAGATTCGTCAAGACAAATAAGAAGACTTAATTCCCTCATGAAAACATATGCGAGCAAGGCACGAGGCTTGAGGGAGAGGTTCTTGAGGGGGAACTTAAGATTAGTGGTAAGTATAGCCAGGAAATACACGGGACTGGGTCTACCATTGTCAGACCTCATACAGGCAGGTAATTTGGGCTTGATTAAGGCGATGGAGAGATTCGACCCGGCCAGGGGATATAGGTTCTCGACATACGCCTCCTGGTGGATACGCCAGTCGATATCTAGAGCCATATCGGCCCAGTCTAGGACAGTGAGAATACCGGAATATGTGCTGGAACAGGCAAGGAAAGTACACCGGGTGAGGTCGGTTGATCACGAATATAAGGGAATAAAACCCATTCCCGGGGAGATTGCGGAAAAGACGGGGATTTCTGTTAAACATGTAAAGCGAATCTTAGAAGCGACCAATGAAATTGTTTACCTGGATTCACCGGTATTCCTGGAAGGGGAGAAAATAACCTTTTTGGATTTTGTGGCCGATGAGAAGTCGGCCGGGGCGGATTCGCTAATAGCAAGGGCAGAGCTGAAAGAGAGGGTCGACGAAGCCCTTTCATCGCTCACTGATAGGGAAAAAGAGATAATCAGAATGAGATTCGGGATGGATGATGATACCGTATATACGTTGGATGAGGTTGGGAAGAGGCTTAATCTCACCCGTGAGCGAATAAGACAACTCGAAGAAAATGCGATCAGAAAAATTGCGCGGTCCGAAAGAAGAGAAATACTGGAAAGCTTTTGTGAGTGATATTTTTTATGGGAAGAATGATAAACGACTAAGCACCGAATAATGTGGTAGCGATTTACAATAGCCCGGATTTAATCAAACAGACACAGTATTGGTGAGTCGGACCGATTTCAATTGTGTGAATGTTACTCTAATACCAAGCTAAGGAATAAACCCAAATAATGCGTGAGCGATTAAAATTGTAGAGAAGCTTTCTTAGATGTAAACCGGGCCAGGCATTCTTATGCAAATCCATCGTAAGGACATGAAAGGGGCAGGTAAATACCATCGGAATCTAGAGAAAAAAATGGTTCTTCAGACACCTCTCCCTCCTACTCCTTTGATGATGCCGTCTTCCTCCCGATTAATCCACCTTCAGGTGACCCTGGCCAGCGCCTCCTCATACTCGGTCCGGTAAGACCACGTCCTCTCCAGCTTGAGAACCCATCTCCTGGAGGCGTGTATAAGTTTGCCCGGAATCAGGAAGAGCCTCTCTCTTACCGTCTGGATCATGTCCTTTACCTTCTTCTGACCCAACACCTCTTCCTTGAAAAAGTTCATAAGGTTATAAGCAAGCATCAAAAGCTCAAACCAACTACAGTTACCGGCATAATTATGAGAAACTACCTTGTCCAGGCCAAAACCGTATATTCCCTCCTTGATAAAGTTCTCGCAGCAAGCCCTCTTATTGTAATACCTCCAGACCTCTTCCGGCTCTATGCGGCTATTGGTTACTATAACCTGGTAATCGTAGGTTACATCCCCGGTGTTAAGCAGTTTAAGCTGCTTCTTGGGGGACTCTCCCACATTTACCCTCTGCCTTATAACAACCATCCTTACGGTTTCATCTTTTGTCAGGGTATATCCGTCCTCACTTACCTCCACTCCACTACCTATATCCTTCCAGTCCCTTATGGATCCGATCTTTCTTTGCACCCATGGCTGTATCGGCACAACCACATAAAATTCAATGCACCTGCTTATAAGAAACTTGAGCATATCAAGGCTGAAAAACCCGCTGTCCACCCGAAGCCTTATCTTCTCTACAGGGGAGGGCAGCCTCTTAACAACCCCTTTAAGAAATGCAATGGCATTGTGGGAGGTATGGTGACTCCCGCTCCTAAAAAGCCCTCCCACATAGTCCCTGGTCTCACCTATGAAACAGAAAAGGGGATGATAGCTCCTTCTACCCCTCTTCTTTGGGTTATATCCAACCCCAGCCCTCTGTTGACTGCCATACACAGTGCTTACATGGGAATCCAGGTCAAGACAGATGCTCCTAAAGGACTTCAGACCCTTTCTCAACCCCATAAGAAGGTCAAAGTTAAGCATGGCTATCTCCC
>DATMAT010000026.1 GCA_035559815.1 Thermodesulfobacteriota bacterium | reverse complement strand
AATCAAGTGGAGAAGATATAGAATGAAAAAAGTGGTTGGAGAAGTGAAACTGTTGATACCTGCCGGCAAAGCGACCCCTTCGCCCCCGGTGGGTCCGGCTCTGGGGCAAAGGGGGGTTAACATAATGGAATTTTGCAAAGCCTTTAACGCACAAACATCGAAGATGGAGGGGTTACTCCCGGCAATAGTAACGGTGTACGCGGATAGGTCCTTTTCCTTCGTAATCAAGACTCCGCCCGTATCCTACTTGCTAAAAAAAGCCGCTGGCATAGAAAAAGGGTCCGGGGAGGTTCCTAGAGTGAAGGCGGGAAAGGTCACTAGAGCTCAGGTCGAAGAGATTGCTAAAACTAAGCTCGAGGACTTGAACACCGATGATATAGAGTCAGCGAGGCGTATAGTAGAGGGGACGGCTAGGAGTATGGGAATCGAAGTTGTTTAGGAAGGTTCCTTCAAGGACTGGGGAACAGTAAATAAAAATTTAATAAGGTTTATAGTCTTGAGGAGATAAAATGGCTAGAGGAAAAAAGTATATTGAGGTTAAGAAGGCGGTAGACCCGTCAAAATCTTATACTCTTTCAGAGGCACTTAATCTTATCGAACAAACCAAGACTGCCAAATTTGATGAGACTGTGGAGGTTGCAGTCCGTCTGGGGATCGACCCGCGCCAAGCCAACCAGCAGATCAGGAGTGCTCTAGTTCTTCCCCACGGAATCGGAAAACAGGTTAGAGTGCTGGTTTTTGCCAAAGGGGAAAAGGTTAAAGAAGCGGAAGAGGCAGGCGCAGATTATGTGGGAGCTGAAGACTTAGTGGAAAAGATATCCAAGGAGAATTGGCTAGACTTTGAAGTAGCCATAGCCACACCGGATGTGATGAGTTTGGTCGGAAAGTTGGGTAAAGTATTGGGTCCGAGGGGTCTTATGCCCAGTCCCAAGGTTGGCACCGTCACCTTTGACGTGGCCAGAGCGGTAAGCGAGGCCAAAGCGGGAAGAATAGAAATCAAAAACGATAAAGGGGGAGTGGTTCATGCCCCTATCGGTAAGGTCTCTTTCGGTGCAGCTAAGTTGAGGGAGAACTTTTTAGCTTTCATGGATTCACTCCAAAAGATGAAACCTTCCTCATCTAAAGGCGTATTTATAAGAAAAATCGTGCTCTCCAACACCATGGGACCGGGAATAAAGGTGGATTTTGCGAACGTCCGCGATGAGCTAAAGGGCTTCGAAATCGCGGCCTGATTGGTTGCTGGGTGCTTGACCTAAAGCCTGAATCTGGGTCAGCCCAACTAGGTAAGGCTTCAAACCTGTATTCAAGGAGTGAGTTAATGTTATCAAGAGCAGCGAAAGAAGAGATCGTCAGGGAATATGGCGAAAAATTCAAGACGAATCCTTTCCTTTTCGTGGTCGAATATAAAGGGCTTACGGTAAAGGAGATGGAATCGCTCAGGGCGAAACTCAGGAAGACTCAAGCGGATTTTAAGGTCTTGAAGAATACTCTTCTGAGGATAGCATCGCGGGAGACCGAGGTGGAGAGAATTAAGGACCTCTTCGAAGGTCCTACAGCCGTGGCAATCTGCAAGGATGACCCGGTATCGGTAGCCAAGGTATTTGCCGAGTCTGTTAAAGAGTTTCCGGTGCTCAAGCTTAAAGGAGGAATCATCGAGGGCAGAGTGGTCGATGCAGACGAAATGATAAAGCTCTCCAAGCTTCCTTCCAAGCAGGTTCTTTTTTCTCAGTTGTTGGGACTTCTATCGAGCCCGCTTGGCAATTTTATGGGCACTCTAACAGAGCTTCAGAGACGCTTGCTTTACGCGTTAAATGCGGTCAAGGAAATCAAAGCAAAAGAGGAAAAATAACTAACTAAGAATAGGGACGCCCGGGCGGGTTTCCCTGGCAAAAAACAAGGAGGTTTTAGACAAAATGGCAGATGTAACAAGAGCGGATGTTATCTCCTATCTGGAACGCGCCAGCATGCTGGAGATTTCTGAGTTGATCAAGGAGATCGAGGATAAATTCGGAGTAAAAGCAGCGGCGCCCCAGGTAGCTATGGTAGCCGGAGTGGGCGGTGCGGGTACTGAGGCCGGCGAGGCAAAAGCGGCCGAGGCCGAGAAAACGGAGTTCAACGTAGTATTGAAAGCAGTAGGCGACAACAAGATACAGGTGATTAAAGTTGTCAGGGAGCTTACTGCCCTTGGTCTAAAAGAGGCCAAAGAGCTGGTGGAAGGCGCTCCGAAGACGGTAAAGGAGGGTGTAAAGAAAGAGGATGCGGAGGGGATGAAAAAGAAGTTGGAAGAGGCCGGTGCAACGGTAGAAATTAATTGATATCGTCGAGGGGAGTTGGGGAATTAATAGCTTTCGAGGTCATGGTTAAGTGGATTGTCTATTTAGCCTAATGACTTAGAAGGTTTGTTTTAACTTTATAAAAAGGGGGGGAAAGTAAGTTGAGCTTTGAGGTTATTGAATCTTATAAATTAAGAAAGAGTTTTTCAAAAATACCATCTGTTCTTTCCATACCCAATCTTCTCGAGGTTCAAACCAAATCATACGAGGACTTCCTTCAAAAGGATGTAAAGCCCGAGGAGAGGAAGGACATGGGGCTTCATCGGGCCTTCAAAACAGTATTCCCTATACAGGACTACAACGAGAAGGCGTCACTCGAATACGTTAGCTACCGTTTCGACAAGCCCAAGTACGAGCCGGGGGAGTGCAGGTTAAAGGGGTATACCTATGTAGCCCCGCTTTACGTCACATTTCGGCTGGTAATCTGGGATACCCCTACTGAATCCGGGGGCGAGCGCACGATAAGGGATGTCAAGGAGCAGGAGGTTTATTTTGGCGAAATCCCCCTGATGACCCCGAACGGCTCCTTCATAGTAAACGGGACGGAGCGGGCCATAGTCAATCAGTTACATCGATCCCCAGGCGTGTTTTTCGACCAAGTAAAGAGTAAGGACCAGTCTGTAGGAAGGGTTTCCTTCTCGGCCAGGATTGTTCCGCAGGACGGGAGATGGCTGGATTTTGAGTTTGACTCCAAAGACCTTTTTCACGTTCGGATTGACCGGAAGAAGAGGTTCCTGGTGACTGTATTACTCAAGGCGCTGGGTTACACCGCCAAAGAGATTATGATGAACTACTATCAGACGGAAACGGTATATTTGGAACCGGATGGGATTAAAAAGAGTGTCAACATAGAAGTTCTTCCCTTCCAGAGAGCAACTGCTGATATAGTCAACCCTAAAACCGACGAGGTCCTGGTCAAAAAGGGAAGGAGGTTCGTAAGAAATCTGATCGACAAGCTAGTTCAATCGAAAATTGACCGGATTCCGGTTCAAGCAAGTGATGTGATAGGCAGGCCCTCGACGGACGACATAGTAGACCAGGCCACCGGGGAGGTTATAGTCAACTTCAACGATGAGATCACCGAAGAAAAACTGGAAGAATTGAGAACGCGTGGAATACGAGAGTTCAAGGTGTTCTACATAGACAACGTTTCGGTAGTTGCATCGCTCAGAAATACCCTACTAGCTGATAAAGTGAAGACCCGCGAGGAAGCAATTATCGAGATTTATAAAAAATTTAGGCCCACCGATCCCTCTACCCTGAACGTTGCCGAGACCTTCTTCAATAACATGTTTTTTAATCCGGATACATACAGGCTTTCCAAGGTAGGACGAATCAAGATTAATTACAAGCTAAACCATGGGATCTCGGATGAAGTTCTCACCCTCACCAAAGAGGATATGGTCGAAACTGTCAGGTACCTCCTAAATCTCAAAGGCGGGCGGGGAACTACCGACGACATCGACCATCTTGGAAATAGAAGGGTGCGTACCGTAGGGGAGTTAATCGAGGACCGTCTTTACCACGGGCTCGACCGGCTGGCCCGGTCGGTGAAGGAAAAGATGGGTTACCAGACTGTGGAAAATCTCATGCCTAGCGAGCTCCTCATCCCCAAGACGGTTATCGCGGTGGTAAAAGAGTTCTTTGCCACCGGACAGCTCTCCCAGTTTATGGACCAAACCAATCCCCTATCCGAGGTGACGCACAAGAGAAGGCTTAGCGCCCTGGGTCCTGGCGGACTTACCAGAGAAAGAGCCGGTTTTGAAGTCCGAGACGTTCATTCCTCCCACTATGGAAGGATTTGCCCGATCGAGACGCCGGAGGGGCCCAATATCGGTCTTATTTCCAGCCTTAGCACGTACGCCAAGATAAACGAATATGGCTTCATACAGACGCCATACCGGGTAGCCAAAAATGGAAAGGTGACGGACGAGATCGTTTACTTGAATGCGCTGGAAGAGGAGAAGTACGTGATAGCCCAGGCAAATGCGCCACTGGATGCAGAGGGTCGTTTTACATCGGAGATAGTCTCTGCACGTCATAGGGGAGAATTCCTGATGGTTGAGTCTAATCGCGTTGAGCTGATGGACGTCTCTCCGGCACAGCTTGTTTCTGTCTCGGCATCACTCATACCCTTCCTGGAGCACGATGACGCCAATCGTGCGTTGATGGGCTCGAATATGCAACGTCAAGCTGTTCCTTTGGTTCGGACCAGTGCGCCGCTAGTCGGAACCGGGCTCGAAGGTACGGTGGCTAAGGACTCCGGGGTCACGGTGGTGGCTCAAAGAGAGGGTGTTGTGGAATACGTGGATGCGGCAAGGGTAGTGGTGAGGGCAACCGGTAATGGAACAGCGGATGGCGGGGTTGATATATATAATTTGATAAAGTTTCAAAGGTCTAATCAAAACACCTGTTGGAATCAGAGGCCCATCGTCAGAAAAGGACAGAGGGTCAGGGAAAATCAGATCATCGCCGATGGTCCGTCAACCGACCACGGCGAACTGGCTCTGGGACAGAACGTTCTGGTAGCTTTCATGCCCTGGGGTGGATATAACTTCGAGGATGCCATACTGATAAGCGAGAGATTGGTGGAAGAGGATAGCTTCACTTCTATCCATATCGAGGAATTTGAATGTATAGCCCGTGAGACAAAGCTGGGGCGGGAAGAAATAACCAGGGACATACCCAACGTGGGCGAGGATATGCTGAGAAACCTGGATGAGAGCGGGATAATCAGGATTGGAGCGGATGTCAAACCGGGGGATATACTGGTCGGAAAGATCTCCCCAAAGGGAGAGACACAGCTTTCCCCAGAGGAGCGGCTGCTCCGGGCTATATTTGGGGATAAGGCCGGGGACGTAAAGGATACCTCCTTGAGGGTAACACCGGGCGTATCTGGCACGGTGATAGATGTGAAAATGCTTATTTCCCGCATTGTCAGCAAAGACGAAAGGGCGAAGATCATAGAGGATCATGAGGTAACCCGTCTCAAACAGGATAGAGAGGACGAGATAAAGATACTCAAGGACGACGCCACTCAGAGAATACGGTCACTAATCGTCGGTAAGATTTCGTCGGGTAGATTGACTCTCAACCGGAAGACGGTGATAAAGAAAGGGGACAAAATAACCGAGGAGCTGATTGACTCCGTTCCTTTCGAAAAATTAGCGGATATCGCCGTGGAAAAGGGGGAGGCGATCGAGTCCGAGATAAAGAGGACGATCGAGAAGACGCTCGAGCAGATAGACTTGGTCAAGATGGTATATGATAACAAGATAAATAAGCTTACCCGTCCGGATGAGCTACCGCCTGGAGTGCTAAAGGTGGTGAAGGTTTATGTTGCGGTCAAGAGAAAGCTACAGGTCGGGGATAAGATGGCCGGACGACACGGAAACAAAGGGGTTATTTCTAAGATACTACCGGTGGAGGATATGCCCTATCTTCCCGATGGCACCCCGGTGGATATGGTTTTAAACCCGCTCGGCGTCCCTTCTAGAATGAACGTCGGTCAAATCCTGGAAACTCATCTGGGCTGGGCGGCCAAGGAGCTTGGCCGTCAATTGAACGAGTACATACAGAATGAGTTCAGCCCGGAGGCACTTCGCGAGAAATTAGCACAGGCTTACGATTCGAAGGACTTTGCAAAATACATTAATCAAATAACCGATGACCAGGTAGTCGAACTGGTAAAAAGACTCAAGGACGGTATTCCTATTGACTCGCCGGTGTTTGACGGCTCGACGGAAAAGGAAATAAAAGAAATGCTGAGATTGGCTGGATTGCCCGAGGATGGAAAAACTATCCTATTCGACGGCCGTACCGGTGAGCCGTTTGACCAGAAGGTTGCAGTGGGGGTTATGTATATGCTAAAGCTTCACCACTTGGTCGAAGAGAAGATTCATGCCAGGGCGATCGGTCCTTATTCCTTAGTCACGCAACAGCCATTGGGAGGGAAAGCCCACTTCGGAGGACAAAGATTGGGAGAGATGGAGGTCTGGGCTCTGGAGGCCTATGGAGCCGCTTATACCCTTCAGGAATTTCTAACCGTGAAATCTGACGACGTGATTGGAAGAACGAGAATATTCGACTCCATAGTAAAAGGGGATATGAACTTCGAGCCGGGTCTACCGGAGTCGTTTAAGGTGCTGCAAAAAGAGCTTCAATCTTTGGCGCTTGACGTGGACCTTCTCGAAGAAAATGGCCAAGAGGTCATGAAAGAATTACCAAGGCAAAAGGGAGGTAGATAAGAATTGGATATAGATACCCTTTTTGAGAAACCAAAGAATCCCTCGGATTATTCGGCGGTAAAAATCTCCATCGCCTCTCCTGATAAAATAAAGGATTGGTCCCATGGAGAGGTCAGAAAACCGGAAACGATTAATTACAGAACATTTAAACCGGAGAGGAGCGGGCTTTTTTGTGCCAAGATCTTCGGCCCGGTTAAGGATTATGAGTGCCTTTGCGGCAAGTATAAAAGACTGAAACACCGGGGACACACCTGTGAAAAATGCGGGGTGGAAGTGATATCCAGTAAGGTTAGACGTGAAAGGATGGGCCATATCGAGCTTTCGTCCCCAGTTGCCCATATTTGGTTTTTGCGGAGTATCCCCAGCCGGATCGGGATGCTCCTGGATATGACCCTCAAGGACCTGGAAAAGGTGCTTTATTACGAGGCCTATGTTGTGTTAGACCCCGGCGCTACGCGGCTTAAATTTGGTGAGGTTTTGAGCGAGGATAGATACAGAAAATTGCTTGAGGAATATGGGCCCACGTTTAAGGTGGGGATGGGTGCGGAGACGATCAGAGAGATGTTGAAGAAGATAGACCTGGTCGAGCTGTCCGAGCAACTAAGGGTGGAGATGAGAAATGCAAGCTCCCCCATCAAGAGGGCCAGGATAGCTAAGAGGCTCAGAATCGTCGAGGCATTCAGACAGTCAAAGAATCGTCCTGAATGGATGATACTCACTAGAATTCCCATACTACCCCCGGACCTGAGGCCGCTGGTACCACTCGACGGCGGCAGATTTGCTACATCCGACCTGAATGACCTCTACCGGAGGGTCATAAATAGGAACAATCGCCTTAAAAAACTGCTGGAGCTCGGAGCGCCGGACATAATTGTACGGAATGAAAAGAGGATGCTCCAGGAGTCGGTGGATGCGCTATTCGAGAACGGACGCCGCGGCAGACCGGTTCTTGGGCATAACCATCGGCCATTGAAGAGTTTAAGCGACATAATAAAGGGAAAACAGGGCCGGTTCAGGCAGAACCTCTTGGGTAAAAGGGTGGATTATTCCGGACGCTCGGTAATCGTAGTAGGGCCTGAGCTCAAGCTTCATCAGTGTGGCCTGCCCAAGCAAATGGCTCTCGAACTGTTCAGGCCTTTTATTTATCAGAAGCTGGAAAAATGGGGAACGGCAGCGACCATTAAAATAGCCAAAAAGCTGGTCGAGCAGGAGGCGCCGATAGTATGGGACGCTCTTGACGAGGTGATTAAGGAGCATCCGGTACTCCTAAACCGTGCCCCCACGCTTCATCGTCTGAGCATTCAGGCCTTCGAGCCGATACTGATCGAAGACAAGGCTATTCAGATACATCCGCTGGTCTGCCCGGCCTACAACGCCGACTTTGACGGAGACCAGATGGCGGTGCATGTCCCGTTATCCATCGAGGCACAAACGGAATGCCGCTCGCTGGTTATGTCTACCAACAATATCCTGTCCTCCGCCCATGGGAAACCGATCATCCTCCCCACCCAGGACATAGTCCTGGGGGTTTATTACATGACCAGGGAGATGCCGTTTGACCGGGGGGAGGGAAAGGTATTCTCCTCGATCGAGGAAGTAAGAATGGCCTACGATTCTGGAGAGGTGGGGATTCACTCCCGGATCAGCGTCAGGATAGACGGCGTGATGTATAACACCACCGTTGGCCGTGTCCTCCTTTACGAGATCATGCCCAAGGTGGTTCCTTTTGAGCTGGTGAATAAGGTAATGACCAAGCGAGCCATAGAGGAATTAATCGATACCTGCTTCCGGATAGCCGGCGGCAAGAGCACGGTAATACTTGCCGACCGCCTGCGCACACTAGGGTTTGAATATTCAACCCGAGCCGGTATATCCATCTCCATCAACGATATGACCATACCGGAGAAAAAGAAAGAACTGCTGGACAAGGCTTATAAGGAAGTGGTGAAGGTACAGAACCAATACTCCCAGGGGCTCATCACCGATGGTGAGAGGTATAACAAGGTTATAGACATCTGGGCGAAGACCAGCGACGAGGTAGCCCATGAAATGATGAGCGAGCTGTCGGTGGATATTCTTAAGAATGAGAACGGAGGGGATACCAAACGGCCGAGTTCAAACCCGATATACATGATGGTCGATTCTGGGGCCAGGGGAAGCCAAACCCAGGTCCGTCAGCTTGCCGGCATGAGGGGGCTGATGGCTAAACCTTCCGGTGAGATTATAGAAACCCCGATTACCTCGAACTTCCGCGAAGGACTCACCGTGCTCCAGTACTTTATTTCCACACACGGGGCCAGAAAGGGACTGGCCGATACGGCTCTTAAGACGGCAAACGCCGGGTATCTTACCAGAAGACTGATTGATGTGGCCCAGGATATGATGGTGACCGAATACGATTGCGGTACAATCGAAGGAATCGTAGTGGGGGACCTGGTGGAAGGGGGAGAAATTATAGACCGGGTTGGTGAGAGGGTGTTGGGACGTGTGGTACTCGAAGACATAAAAGACCCGGTTACTCAAGATATAATAGTGAAGGCTAATGAAGAAATAGATGAACAGGCGGCAAGAAAGATAGATGAAGCTGCCAGCCTCTCTGAGGTAAGAATCAGGTCCGTCCTTACCTGTGAAGCCAGACACGGGGTATGCGTGCTCTGCTATGGCCGAAACCTAGCTACCGGGAGACTGGTGAACATCGGAGAGGCGGTGGGGATTATCGCCGCACAGTCCATAGGCGAGCCCGGTACACAGCTCACCATGAGGACCTTCCACATCGGTGGAGCAGCTAGCCAGAGGGTTGCCGAGAGCACCCTGGAGAGCCAGCATGAAGGGGTAGTTAAGCTCATTGGGGTAAGGTCTGTGAGAAATAAAGATGGAAATTTGGTAGTAATCAATCGTACCGGAATCTTGGCTATTGTGGACGATAAGGGATACGAGCGAGAAAGATACCCGGTTGTGCTCGGAGCGAGGTTAAGGGTCGAAGAAGGTTCTCCGGTGAAAGAGGGTACGCTTCTTGCGGAATGGGACCCGTACACCACGCCCTTTATTTCCGAGGTAGGCGGTCGGGTGAATTTCCAGGACCTGGAAGAAGGGATAAGCATGAAGGAACAGGTGGATGAGGTCACCGGTATTTATAAAAAGGTGGTAGTCGAGTCCAAGAGTCCGGATATACATCCGGCAATAGTCATCTCCGACGGAGACGGAAGGGGAGTCCAGTATTCTCTTCCGGTTGGGGCTATTCTAGAAAAGAATGAAGGGGATATAGTCCATGCCGGTGATATTCTAGCAAAGATCCCCCGGGAAACGGCTAAGACTAAGGACATTACTGGGGGGCTTCCCCGGGTGGCCGAGTTATTCGAGGCCAGAATCCCCAGGGACCCGGCAATCGTCAGCGAAATTGACGGCATAGTATCCTTTGGCAAAGACCTAAAGGGAAAAAGAAGGATCGTCATAACCCCAGACGTAGGTGAGCCTAAGGAACATCTAGTGCCACGGGGAAAACATGTTTTGATCCGGGATGGAGAGCGGGTCAAGGCTGGAGACCAGCTCGTTGACGGCGCGGTCAACCCACACGACATACTAAGAATCAGGGGTGAAAAGGCCCTAGACCGGTATCTGGTAGATGAAATTCAGGAAGTTTACCGGCTTCAGGGGGTTAAGATAAACGATAAGCACATCGAGGTCATCGTGAAGCAGATGCTTAGACGCGTCAGGATAAAGGACCCTGGGGATACAACCTTCCTGGTTGGAGAAGCCGTTGAGAAGAGTGTCTTCTTCGAGGAGAACGAAAGGGTTGCCAGTCAGGGCGGGAAGCCGGCCTCGGCGGAGCCGCTTCTTCTAGGTATAACCAGGGCTTCACTCAGCACCGATAGCTGGCTGTCGGCGGCGTCGTTCCAGGAAACGACCCGAGTGCTCACGGAGGCAGCCTGTGAGGGAAAAGAGGATTACCTGCGCGGACTCAAGGAAAACGTGATCATGGGAAGGCTGATCCCTGCTGGTACAGGGCTTCCTATGTATAGAAACCTGGACCTGGAGATTGCAGCACCGGAAATAGCCGTCCCTGTTCCCGTTCAAGAAAAACAGCAAGATCAATTGTAAGATTCATGGTCGGAATAGAGAGAAGGACCAAATCCTTCCTCTATTCCTGTTTTTAAATCCTCTCCAATTTATTCAAGATGGAAAAGACCCATGGAATCGAGCTGGAGAAAACCTACGATCCTAAGAAGGTAGAGGATAGATGGTATAGGTTCTGGCTCGACAAGGAATATTTTCACGCCTCGACATCCTCCCAGAAACCTGCCTTTACCATAGTGATCCCCCCTCCCAACGTTACCGGTTCTCTCCATATAGGACACGCTCTCAATAATACCATACAGGACATTCTGATTAGATATAAAAGGATGAAGGGCTTCAATACGCTCTGGATTCCCGGGACCGACCATGCCGGGATCGCCACCCAGACGGTGGTAGAGAGGGAGCTTCGTAAGCAGGACATCAAGCGAGAGGACTTGACTAGGGAGGAATTTGTAAGGAGGGTTTGGCAGTGGAAAGAACTTTATGGGAAGAGAATAATCGAGCAGTTGAAGAGAATGGGTGCCTCATGCGATTGGTCCAGGGAAAGATTTACCATGGATGAGGGGTTTTCCCTGGCGGTAAGAGAGGTTTTTGTCAGGCTTTATAGAGAGGGACTTATATATAGAGGTTATTATCTCGTGAACTGGTGCCCCCGTTGCGGCACGGCCCTCTCCGATTTGGAGGTTACCAGGGAAGATACAAAAGGAAAACTATATTACCTGAGATACCCGTTGGTATCTGACGACGGCAAAAGCCCCTCGGAGAAATACGTAGTAGTTGCCACCACTAGGCCGGAGACAATGATGGGTGATACCGCGGTCGCGGTGAACCCGAATGACCAGAGATATAAGGACATCATAGGGAAGGAAGTGATTTTACCGGTAGTGAACAGAAGAATCCCGGTGATTGCCGATGAAAGCGTGGATATGGAGTTAGGGACGGGGGCTTTAAAGATAACCCCGGCGCACGATTTTGCCGATTTTGAGATAGGGAATAGGCATAACCTTCCCCGTGTTCAGATAATGGATTTTAAAGGGCTTATGAATGAAAACGCCGGGAGATATGCCCGGCTTGACCGGTTTAAGTCTAGGGAAAGAATCATAGAAGATTTCGAGAGGGAGGGCATACTTGAAAAAATAGAGGATTACTCACTGCAACTGGGGAAATGCTACAGATGCGGCACCGTGGTAGAGCCAATGCTTTCCCTTCAGTGGTTTGTGAAAACAAAACCCCTAGCCGAGCCCTCGATTCAGGCGGTAGAGAAGGGTAAAACCAGGATTATCCCGAAGAACTGGGAGAATACCTATTTTGAATGGATGAGGAATATTCGTGACTGGTGCATATCCAGACAAATCTGGTGGGGGCACCGGATACCGGCCTGGTTCTGTAAGGATTGTAATGGGGTAACAGTTTCGGTTGACGTGCCGACTAAGTGCGAGCGTTGCGGCTCGAAAAACATAGAGCAGGAGACCGATGTACTGGATACCTGGTTCAGCTCCGCCCTCTGGCCCTTTGGCACGTTGGGCTGGCCCGAGCAAACAAAAGAGCTAAAGATCTTTTATCCGACATCGGTGCTGGTTACCAGCTTTGATATCCTCTTTTTCTGGGTTGCCCGGATGATGATGATGGGGCTAAAGTTTATGGGCGACGTTCCATTCAGGGATGTATATATTCATGCCCTTGTCCGGGATGAGAAAGGGGAGAAGATGAGTAAGACCAAGGGGAACGTGATTGATCCACTTGACATAATGGATGATTTCGGCGCCGACGCCTTGCGATTCAGCCTGGCCGCCCTAGCCGCCCAGGGTAGGGACATTAGGCTTTCCCTTCCGATCATCGAGGGCTACCGTAATTTTATGAACAAGATTTGGAACGCCTCCCGGTTTGTCTTTATGAATTTGGACCACGATGTAGAGACGACCCGACGGGTCGTCTCTACGGAGTCGTTTCTCTCCACGCCCGACAAATGGATTCTCACCAGGCTGAATAGAGCTATAAAGGATGTCGAGGATTCGTTAGCACTTTACGAATTCGACAAGATGGCGCGTCAAATATACCAGTTTATCTGGGGCGATTTCTGCGACTGGTATATAGAGTTAGTAAAGCCAATTCTAAATGGGAGCGATGTGGAAGCAAAAAAGAGAACACAGTTTGTTTTAGTAGAGGTATTATCTCGGTCTTTGCAGCTCCTGAGTCCGATTGCGCCCTTCATCACCGAGGAGCTTTATAGTAGGCTTCAGGATTGCGGGTTTGACCTGAAAACGCCGGATGGCGAGGTTGCCGAGAGCATAGCGATGAGTGCATACCCGGAGTTTAACGAAGAAGAGATTTACCAGAAAGCATTCGATGAAATAGAGTTTATCAAGGAGATCGTGGTTGGTATAAGAAACTTAAGAGCGGTAGTAGGCGTTCATCCCTCGGATAAAGTTAAAATCATTCTCCTTCCCGATAACGACGGCATCTTAGAAAAAGTTAGGGTTAACGCTGATTACATTACTAACCTGGCGGGGGTGTCCAGGCTTGAATTTGTCAAAGATGAAAAACCGGATAAGGCGGTTACCCAGGTAATCGAGGGTATTCAGATATTTCTTCCGGTAGAGGGACTGGTCGATGTGGAAAAGGAAGTCGAGAGAATAAAGCGGGAGATATCCAAGGTTTCAAAGGATGTGGAACTTTCCCGGAAGAAGCTTTCTAATCCGGACTTTGTAGAGCGGGCTCCGGAAGAAGTGGTCGAGAAAGAAAAAGAAAGATTCGAAGAGCTTTCCTCGAAAAAGCGGAAGATGGAGGAAGTGCTCGAAAAGTTGAGTGAGATTTGAAAGGTCAGGTCTGTTATACCCTTATACCACACCAGCAAGCCTAACTTGAGTCTATCTAAGTTATTTAGTGGGCTGATCAAAAAACCATAAGGATAATCTCTAACCTTTATTTTTGTAGGGAACGCATATATGCGTTCCCTACATTATTAAATCAAAGTTCGTAACTCTTTCTGGAGCTGTACTTTGTTTCCCGATGTTTGGTCCACGATTTCCTCAGGCTAAACTTAGAAGAGGCTGGGTGTTCACTTACACATTTTCGTGACTTCCAAGTATAGGATGTATTTTCTAAGGATGATTCGGATTCTATGATTTATCTATCAAACAGATGAAGCTGTCTGAAATTGCTTTTTGAGTCGGTTATTTCTACCGGGTAATTTCCGGTGAAGCAGGCGTCGCAGAAGCTTTCGCGGCCTTCCAGTCGTTTATAACTCTCCACCGCCTTCATCACGCCTTCAAGACTGAGGTAGCCCAGAGAGTCAGAGGTTATGTATTTATTGATCTCCTCTACATCCAGGGAATTGGCGATTAACTCTTCCTTGGTTGGCGTATCCACGCCGTAATAGCATGAGAATTTCATGGGTGGTGAGCTTATCCTCATGTGCACTTCCTTGGCTCCGGCCGCTCGGATCATCTTCACTATTTTCCTGCTGGTCGTGCCTCTGACGATTGAGTCGTCGATTATAACCACCCTCTTCTCCAGTAGAACATCCCTTATGGCATTTAGTTTTAGCTTCACCCCGAAGTTTCTGATAGATTGTTGAGGCTCGATAAACGTTCTTCCTATGTAGTGGCTTCTCAAGAGCCCTAGTTCGAGCGGGAGTCCGGATTCCTCCGAGAATCCGATTGCTGCGGGGACGCCGGAGTCGGGCACGGCTATGACTATATCGGCATCGACGGGCTGCTCCTTCGCCAATTGTTTTCCCAGTTCTTTTCTCACCTGATAGACGTTTCTGGCGAATAAAAAGCTGTCCGGCCGGGCAAAGTAGATAAACTCAAAGACGCAGTGTTTATGATTTACTTCCGGAAAGGGTTTGAAGGATTCCATTCCATTCTCACCGATTACCAGGATCTCTCCGGGCTCTATCTCCCTTAGAAACTCGGCCTCGATCAGATCGAATGCGCATGTCTCCGATGCGACCACGGTTGCATCCCCGAGCCTTCCCAACACCAGGGGTCTAAACCCGTAGGCATCCCTGGTAGCGATCATGAATTCGGGAGATAAAAACAATAGAGAATAGGCCCCCTTACATTTGAGTAGAGCTTCGATTATTCTCTTCACCAGGGTCTCTTCCTTTGACCGGGCTATGAGATGTACCATTACTTCGGTATCGGTGGTGGATTGAAATATTGCTCCGGCCTGTTCGAGCTCTTCTCGGAGCGTCCTGGCGTTGGTCAGGTTTCCGTTATGGGCTATGGCCAGCTCTCCGCGGGAGTAAGCAATCACTATGGGCTGGGAGTTCTTTACATGGCTAGAGCCGGCGGTTGAATACCGGACGTGTCCGATGGCATTTCTTCCGGGGAGCTTTGAAATGACCTCTTCGGTGAATATATCGGACACTAGCCCCATCTCCCGATGGGTGTATAAGTGTGTCCCGTCCGATGTGACGATGCCGGCGCTTTCCTGTCCCCGGTGCTGGAGCGCATGGAGTCCTAGATAGGTGAGGTTAGCCGCCTCGTTATGGCCGTAGATACCGAATACTCCACACTCTTCTCTGATTTTAGGCATAGCTCTCAAAATTTAATTAGCCACGAATTAACACGAATTTACTCAAATGAAAAAGATGCATGATTCAAGATTCATGACCCTCTTGCATCCTGCATCATGTATCGTGCATCGTGTATCCTACATCCATCCGCATTATTATCTCAATTCGTGGCAGAAATCTTACTTTTAAAAATACTCTCAAAACCAAAGGCCCATGATTCACGGGCTTTCTTTATGGGAATATCGATTAATTCATCTATAAAGAACCTGTCTCCGCCAACCTCCCCGATTACTTGCATGGGCGTGCCATGCTTCAAAGCGATTTTTTCCAAAGCATTTAAGTTATTCTTATCTATAGATGCCAGTACCCTGGACTGTGATTCTCCAAATAGGAGTGCATCCTCCCTGACCTGGTTGTTTTTTAAAGACCTAATCTTTACACCGGCTGTCCCATCCGGGGTGAAGCAGGATTCGGCAATGGCGATGGCCAGACCACCTTCGGAAAGGTCATGGGCCGAGTTTAATATCCCCATTTTGGTTGCCTCTAATAAAGTTCTTATCAACCTCGACTCCGACTCCAGGTCTATTTCAGGGGGAGAACCGGATACAAGCCCATGAACCATCTTCAGATACTCGCTTCCACCGAGTTCCTCTCTTGTTTCTCCAAGGAGCACCAGTATATCACCCTCTTTCTTGAACCACTGGGTTACTTGCTTTTTCACATCTTCAATCAATCCCACCATTGCTACAGTCGGAGTGGGATAAATGGCATTGTCTTCAGTCTCGTTATAGAAGCTGACGTTGCCGCTTACAACCGGGGTGTCTAAAGCCCTTGCCGCATCGGACATGCCTTCTATGCATTTTTTGAACTGCCACATAATCTCCGGCTTTCCCGGGTTGCCGAAGTTTAGGCAGTCGGTGATGGCCAGGGGAACCGCTCCGGTACAAGCCAGATTCCTTGCGCTCTCCGCCACGGCGATGGCTGCTCCGGTGTAGGGGTCGAGGTAGCAATATCTCGAATTGCAGTTTGAGGTGAGAGCGACGGCCTTGGTAGTCCCTTTGATTCTTATTACCGCCGCATCCGAGCCGGGCGGGATAGTGGTGTTGGTCCTGACCATGTGGTCGTATTGCTCGTAAATCCATCTTTTACTGGAAAGGTTAGGGGAGGAAATCAGGGTAAGAAATACTCGTCCCAAATCATCCGGTAGAGGTATGGATGAAGTCTTAAGCCTTTTTACTTTGGCTAAATAAGCCGGTTTCTTAGAGGGCCTTCTGTAAACCGGGGCATCCTCTGTAATAAGGCCTATCGGTAAGTCGACGACCTTGGTTCCATTCTCGAAGATATCGAGTTTCTCGGAATCGGTAACCTCCCCGATTACGGCAAAGTCCAGTTCCCATTTTCTGAATATCTTTTGAGCTACTTCTTCTTTGCCTTTTTGAATGACCACGAGCATTCTCTCCTGTGACTCGGAGAGCATAACCTCATATGGGGTCATACCGGTTTCCCGTCTTGGTACCCGGTCGATGTTTAACTTGATTCCCGTTCCGGCGCGCTCGGCCATCTCGGTCGAGGAGGATGTGAGCCCGGCTGCCCCCATGTCCTGGATTCCAACTACAACGCCGGTTTTGAAGAGTTCGAGGCAGGCTTCGAGAAGTAGCTTTTCGGTGAAAGGGTCTCCTACCTGGACGGCCGGCCTTTTTTCCTCTGCCTCTTTAGTGAATGTTTCAGAGGCCATTACCGCGCCATGGATCCCGTCTCTTCCTGTTTTTGACCCGACATATATAACCGGGTTTCCCACTCCCTTTGCGTAACCACGGAATATTTCGTTTCTCTTCATGACCCCAAGGGCGAATACGTTTACCAGCGGGTTCCCGTTGTAGCAATCCTCAAAATACAACTCACCACCGACTGTGGGGATTCCCACACAGTTTCCATATCCGGCTATTCCAGAAACCACGCCCCCGACTAAATACTTTGTCTTGGGGAGCCTGGGGTCTCCGAATCTTAGAGAATCGAGCAAGGCTATGGGTCTTGCCCCCATGGTGAAGATGTCCCTAAGAATTCCGCCTACTCCGGTTGCCGCCCCTTGATAGGGCTCTATAAACGAAGGATGGTTGTGGCTCTCCATCTTGAAAGCGACACAGATACCATCGCCTATATCCACGATGCCGGCGTTCTCACCCGGTCCTTGAACTACCCTTTCCCCTCTGGTTGGAAGCTTTTTTAGGTGGACTTTAGAACTTTTGTATGAACAATGCTCAGACCACATCGCCGCCAATATGCCGATTTCGGTCATATTTGGCTCTCTCTTGAGAGTTTTCACTATCTTAGCGTATTCGCCTTCCGTGAGTCCATGGCTTAGAGCGATACTTTTATTATCCATACTGGATAGTTCCTAGGTGTATTATACCTGTTAAATATAGGGAGTGAATTGAACTTTGAATATAGAGTTAATTTGTAGGAGGGTAATGAAGTCTAGTTATATAAGACTAAAAGTAGAGACGCATGGCCATGCGTCTCTACTTTATTGCCTGCCCATATAATTTGGTTTTTATTAATTAAGCTCTATTTCTTCTGCGTCACTGAAATAGTTGCAATTAAGCAAGAAGTCGTAACACTTGTGGCAGGTAACCATGTTGAATGTGAGGATGAGCAGGGAATGAGATTTATGGCCGCAGACCATGCAGTTCTGATGAGAATCGAATATCACGATCTTGACCGGATTTCCACCTCTCGAAACAAACTCCAAAAAAGGATTTGCGCTTCCCATTGCTGCTGACATGTTTGTTCACCTCTGCGAATTAATATTGCAATTTGTATGCCACAATGCCTCGGTATTGGAGGCAGACGTAACCACCTGAAATCATGTCAATTTCATTTTTGCCACTTTAAAACTGTGCATTATTCCACAGTGTAATACCAAAGAGGCGTCACGAAATTTCGTATCCGTGACCAAAAATTAGGCAAATGAGGGACATCGCTCTCCCTCTGATTGAAATACAGTTATAAAAATTAAATATGATTAACTAAGTTGAAGAATAGTTAAGAAGTTGCTAGACCCGAATTCCTACTCTGGAAAGACCTAAAAATGCTTCATGGCAAAACATTGAATTTGTCGTACCGCATGAAGTGCTCATCGAAGGCAAACACGTCTTTTATTTCAAGGCGTTCACATATCGAAAAACTGGTGCAGTCGGTGAATGAGAAGGTTTTATCCTTATAGCTCTTCGCTATTTCCCATGTCCGATTCTCATCTTCAGCACTTACTCTATTAAAGGCAATTATCCCCGGACTCTTTCTTATGTGTTCACCCATTTCGGACGGTATATGATTTTATCATGCTCTATCGAACCTCTTTTATTGCCGGTCGAGAATTCGTCCTCTCCAATTTTCCAGAATGGATCTTTTCTCCGTTCCTTTTCTTTGGCCATCTCTCTTTGCACTAATTCCCTTATGTACTTAGCTATGCTCATGTCTTTCCTCTCAGACTCCCTGTCTAGAAAGTTAATTTGATCTTCGTCAAGATAAATGGATACCCTTTTCATATTTATTTTAACTCTTCCCTAAGCTCGCGTTTTAACCCCTCAACTATCCATATCTGTACCAGTGTTTGATACGGAATTCCCTTGGATTTTGCTAATATCTTAGCCAGGTTTATGTGCTCTGGGTTAACTCTTATGGAAATCTTGGTTCTATTGCTCTTTTTGCGAATTTCTCCTTTGAGCCGGTCTGAGAGTTCAATGGGTTCTTCTACCTCTAGGATCTCATCCAACAAATCAACGGCCGAATGAGTGTCCCAAAACTCAGCCTCCTCTTTATCAGTCTTAAATTGTGGAATTTTTCCAGCCAATCTTACCTCACACTCCTTAGATAGAATTTCTTGTCTTTATTCATCATATCTCTTGCGGTAATGACTCTTGTATTATGTCATTGCGAACGAAGCGAAGCAATCTCTAGTTTTAGATTGCTTCGTCGGTTTGCTCCTCGCAAT
>DATMAT010000025.1 GCA_035559815.1 Thermodesulfobacteriota bacterium | reverse complement strand
TTCATCGTGGTCCCGACCCCTACATCGGACATGATTAAGGTTTCTTCAAAGTCGTCCCAGAGGTTATCGTTTATCTCTTTTCTGATAGAAAGCATCTCATCGAGCTTACCGATGAGGCCGGCCTGGGTTCTGGAAAGCCCGGCCCTGAGCCTGGAAAAAAGCCCCTCTCTGGTCTCTTCTATCTCCTCTTCTAGTTCTTCCATAGTCTCCACGTTGAGTTCTTCATCCTCTTTTGCCCTTATTTCTTCCTCGGTTATATCAGGCTCTTCTATTCCCGCCATTTCCTCGAGTTCTACTTCTTTCGATACGGCCTCCTCGACCAGTTCCTCGTTTATGTCCTCCTCTGCCTTCGGTTCCTGGATGTCTAATATTTGTTCTTCCGGGCCGGTGATCAATTGGGAAGATGTTCCTTGGATATTAGAAGAGTGCTCTAATAGTTTATCGCCGGATTTATCCTGTGTTTTTCCTCTCGAAAGCAAAAGTATTATCGACGTAATCAGGAGTAATCCGGCTATAGACCCGGCCAGGAAGATAAGCTCAGGGTTGGCTTCATAAATATTGCTTAGACTAGAGATAATCGATTCCATTATTTCTTCTGCCTCCATTTTTATCCAATTAAGTATAACAAAAAAGCGTAGATCATGCTCAAAGCGACCGTGGTTTTGTGATTATTTGATTGCATATATCAGAAGATGGTAAAGGTTAGCGTGGCGTTAAATCAGGGTTTACGACTAGAGATTTTTTCATGTCCCATCTTATAAGACTTTATAACGTCCAGAATCGGTTGTCAATGTTTTAAGCTTGATTCAGAACCTGTTGAGAATGGGGCATATACCGGTTTTTAAAAGGAGTGGCCGAAATTTCATAATTTAAACTGGTTAGAAAACAAAACATTGTCTCAGTTAAGATTTAAGTTACAGATGCAACATTTCAATATTAAGATAAATTTTATTTAAGCTT
This sequence comes from Thermodesulfobacteriota bacterium, assembly GCA_035559815.1. Lineage (NCBI taxonomy): Bacteria > Pseudomonadati > Thermodesulfobacteriota > Thermodesulfobacteriota bacterium. The sequence goes on along the minus strand of DATMAT010000025.1, from coordinate 49,979 downwards.
GCTTACCCGATTTTTTCTGATATATAATACGTCTTAGATGGAAAAAGGCTTTGTTCATTTACATCTTCACTCCCAGTATTCCCTCCTAGACGGCGCGATAAAATTCGACGAACTATTCACCCAGGCCAGGGAGTACGGCATGTCTGCGGTGGCCCTGACCGACCATGGAAATCTATTCGGCGCCTACGAGTTTTACAAAGAGGCTAAAAAGGCCGGAATAAAGCCGATAATCGGGTGCGAGGTTTATGTCTCCCCCGGGTCGAGACAGGACAAGTCTCCCGAGGAAAAGAACCATCATCTGATCGTCCTTTCCAAGAATGAGGAAGGGTATAAGAATCTGTCCCAGCTTGTCACTAAAGCCTATTTTGAGGGTTTCTATCGCCGGCCTAGAATTGACCATGAGCTCCTGGATAAACATCGGGAAGGACTGATCGTGCTGAGCGGTTGTCTCAACAGTGAATTCTGTAAATACATCCTGGCCAACGACCTGCAAGGGGCAGTACGCACGGCGGCAAGATATAAAGAGATTTTCGGCGACGGCTACTACCTGGAGATCCAGGCAAACCGGATTTCGGAGCAGGAGATTGTCAACCAAAAAGTAAAAGATATAGGGAAGAAGCTGGGCATCCCGGTTGTAGCTACGAACGATTGCCATTACCTTAGACGCGGGGACTCAAAACCACACGAAATACTCCTATGCATACAAACCGGAACGACGGTGAAGGATGAAAAGAGGTTTAAATTCAGCGGAGACGAATATTTTCTAAAATCCCGGGAGGAAATGCTGGAATGCCTCCGGGGTTGTGAAGAAGAGATAGAACGCACGGTTGAGGTAGCGGAGAGATGTAGTTTTGAGTTCAAGACAAACGGCTATAAGCTCCCGGTCATCGATGTAGAGGGGAAAAAATCACTGGACGAGTACATGGCCGATCTTGCCCGGCAAGGACTAGAGGAGAGGTTAATTGAATCGGGGATCCCGCCGGATAAAGCGGGCTCGTACAGAGAAAGGCTTGAGAGTGAGATAGAGACTATAAAGAATATGGGATTTTCCGGTTACTTTCTGGTGGTCTCCGATTTTATCAATCATGCCAAGTCCCATGGAATCCCGGTGGGTCCGGGCAGGGGCAGCGCTGCCGGTAGTCTCGTTGCTTACGCGCTCGGGATTACGGAGATTGACCCCATTCCCTATAACCTCATTTTCGAGAGGTTTTTAAACCCGGAGCGGGTGAGCATGCCGGATATCGACGTTGACTTCTGTGCGGAGAGAAGGGATGAGGTTATAAAATATGTCACTGAAAGATACGGAGCGGACAAGGTTGCCCAGATAGGGACTTTCGGGACGATGTCTGCTAAAGCGGTGGTGAAGGATGTGGGCAGGGTCCTGGGAATTGCCTATGCCGAGGTAGACCGGGTCACCAAGCTCATTCCCACCTTTAGGGGTAAGGTGTTCAGCATCGAAGAATCCATTTCCCAGATCCCCCAGCTCAGAGAGCTGGTGCAGAGGTCGCCCGGCATTAAAGAGCTTATCGAGATAGCCCGTCCCCTGGAGGACATGGTGAGACACTCGTCTACCCATGCCGCCGGGATCGTCATCTCCAATGAGCCGCTGGCAGAGTATATTCCTTTATACAAAGGCTCCCGGGATGAAATCGTCACTCAATTCGACATGAACTCCATAGAGAGTCTCGGTTTTGTGAAGTTCGATTTTCTGGGACTGAAAACACTAACGGTCATCGACAAAACGATTAAATTCATCAAGGAAAACCACAGGGTAAAAGCCTCCGGGTTTAACATAAAAGCAATTCCTCTCGACGACCCAGAGGTGTACAAGCTTCTGTCCAGCGGGCGTACTCGGGGAGTTTTCCAGATTGAATCTGCCGGAATGAAGGAGCTTCTAGTGAGGCTTCAACCATCCAATTTTGAGGATATAATCGCCGTTCTTGCCCTTTACCGCCCGGGCCCGCTGGACAGCGGAATGGTGGATGAGTTCATAAAGAGAAAACACGGACAGAGGAGGATTAACTACCCTCTTTCCGAGCTTAAGGAAATCTTGAAAGACACCTACGGGCTCTTTGTTTATCAGGAACAGATCATGAAAACGGCAAGTGTGCTCGCGGACTATAGCCTGGGAGAGGCGGACCTTCTGAGACGAGCTATGGGGAAGAAAAAGCCGGACGAAATGAAGGCGCAGAGGGAGAGGTTTTTAGAAGGAGCAAAGAAAAAGGGGATAAGTCTTAAGAAGGCGGAGGAAATCTTTGATGCCATGGAGAAATTCGCCGAGTATTCGTTCAATAAAAGCCACAGCGCTGCCTATGCGCTGATAACTTACCAAACCGCCTATCTTAAGACTCACTATCCGGCAGAGTTCATGGCCGCGCTCCTCTCCGTGGAATCAGGCAATAGTGATAAAGTCATAGCCAGCATAGCCGAGTGTAAGGAGATGGGGATCGAGGTACTTCCCCCGGACGTTAACGAGAGTATGGCCGGATTCACCGCTTCTGGAGGCAAGATCAGGTTCGGCCTCTCCGCAATCAAGAACATCGGCGAAGGTTCGGTTGATTCGGTGATAAAGGCTAGAGAGGACGGAAAGTTCAAATCCATATTCGATTTTTGCGAGAGGGTAGATGCCAAAAAGATTAATAGAAGGACGCTGGAAAGCCTGATAAAAAGCGGGGCCTTCGATTCGCTCGGGGCCAACCGGGCCCAACTAAGCGAGGCTATCGACAGCCTTATCAACTACACCTCGGCCGTTCAGAAAAGCGCCCCGGAGGGTCAAAAGTTCCTTTTTACGCTCAATGACTCCATCTCACCACCTAAGCTCCCTGATTTGCCGGAGTGGGACGAAAAAGAGTTATTAAAAAACGAGATGGAGGTTCTAGGCTTTTACGTCACCGGTCATCCAATGGCAAAGTACTTGGGAGAGATAAGGAAGTATACCAACACCGACACCGAGGAACTTTCCGAGGTCAAGGATAGGCGAGAGGTCTCGGTTGCCGGAGTGGTTCGCTCGCTTACCGTTAAACATACCAAAAGCGGTTCCGGTATCTTTGGCAATCTGGTCCTCGAGGATATGAAGGGCTCGGTCGAGGTTATAGTTTTTAACGACCTTCTCCGAAAGTCATTGCCCATATTGGAGGAAAAAGCGGAGCCGGTGATCGTGAAAGGGACCGTGGAGTCATCTGAAGAAAGGGTGAAGATTAGAGCAAAGGACATATTCTCTCTTAGGGAAGTCAGAAACGGTTCCACCGTACATATTAGCCTAAAAAGGGAAGATGCCACCAGGGAAAACCTACTCAAATTAAAAGGTGTTTTTGAAACCCATCCCGGTGAATCCTTGATACACCTTCACGTGGAGACCAGTAGTGGTGAAGCGGTGGTTGAGGTCGGTGAATACAAGGTTAATGTTCATGATAGATTTCTTGACGATATCGAAAGGCTTTTCGGGAGCGGGGTTTTAAGGCTCGGCTGAATAGGACAGTAATCTCAGCCCGGAGAATCAAGGAGAACAATAGTCTTATTCCTGGAATTTTTTCTGGATAGTTTCTACCTGGTCTAGTTTATCGAAGAACACGTCGACGATGTGGGAGTCGAAATGAGCCCCTCGACCCTCCCTGAGCATATCGTAGGCCTTCTCATTTGGTAGAGCTTTTCGGTAAGGCCGCTCGCTGGTCACCGCGTCGAAAACATCGGCAACGGCACAGATTCTCCCCCAGAGCGGTATGTCTTCTCCGGCCAGTCCGTTGGGATAGCCGGTTCCATCCCACTTCTCATGGTGGGAAATAGCCATCACCTTTCCCGCCTTCAGTATTTCCGATATAGACCCATCGAGGATGCGCGCGCCGATGATGGTATGCTGCTTCATCATCTCCCATTCTTCGGGGGTGAGCTTGTCCGGTTTTAGCAGAATTGCATCGGGAATCCCGATTTTCCCGACGTCGTGCATTTTGCTGGCGTGGAGTATCAGCTCTACTTCATCCGGGGGTAGGTGCAAGCCCTGGGCTAAGAGGGCGGAGTAGTGACTCATGCGGTGAATATGATTGGCCGTGTTTTCGTCTTTGTATTCCGCCGCCACTGCCAGACAGCGAACCGTATCTAGGTGTGCTTCGTAAGTAGCCCGATGTGCTTTAGCTAGGCTCTCTAAGGATTGGCGGAGCGTAGCGGTACGCTTTTCTACTGTCCGCTCCAGCTCTTCTTGTTGCTGTTTCATGAAGTCTTGCGCCTCTTTCACTTTGAGCAGAGAGGTCATGCGTACTTTAAGCTCGGTGACGTCGACGGGTTTTGTGATGAAGTCGTTGGCGCCGGCCTCGACGGCACGAAGTCGGTCGGTTTTGCTGGTCAATGCGGTAACCATTAGAATAGGGATATTCCCATAATCGGAGTCCTTCCGGATACTTCGTGCCACGGTAAAACCATCCATTCCGGGCATGTTTACGTCCAGGAGAATCAGGTCAATGTCCAGCTTGAACTTGGCCAATGCTTCAAAACCGTCTTCGGCTATTTCTGCCTCGTGCCCGAAGGATTCCAGTAACGTCCTCAACAATTCCCTGTTCGCCTCTTCGTCGTCCACGATGAGAATACGCTTCGGCATCTATTTCTCCTTTTTAGTTTCATCATTCTTTACAAAATTATACTTTATCTGTCATAACTGCATACTTTTTTCGGCGAAGCTACCGGAGAACTTCAATTCTTATAGTTTAGTACCGCGCGTAGGGTTTTGAGAAGTGCGTTTGCCGTGAATGGCTTCGGTAAAAAGGCGTTTGGTAGATTGACACCATTTGTTCGGGTGGGCTTTTCGTTCCCTTTTATTCCGCTAACTAGTATGATTTTTAGGCTCGGGTCAATCCTTCGTAGAGCTCTTATGGTTGCTGAACCATCCATTATCGGCATCATCATGTCTACTATGACCGCCTCTATTTCTTCCTTCTTTTGCACGTAAAGTGCAATGCCCTCCGCTCCATCATTTGCCGTTATTACCCTATATCCATACTTCTCTAATGTAATTCTGGTAATATCACGAACTGACGGTTCGTCATCGATCACTAGTATCAATTCCCCCTGTCCCATGGGTGGTTCTTGGGGCTGTTTATCTACCAATTTTTTGGTCTCGGTTGTCTCGATCGCCGGCAGATAAACTTTAAAGTTTGTTCCTTTTCCTACCTCACTATAAACGTTTATGAATCCACCGTGGCTTTTGACAATGGCGTAGGCAGTAGAAAGTCCTAGCCCAGTGCCTTCTTCGAGTTTCTTGGTGGTAAAAAAAGGCTCAAAGACTCTATCGATTATCGCAGGCGGTATGCCGGTTCCTGTATCGGAGATGGTTATAACTATGTAAGGGCCGGGTTTAGCTTCGATATTCATCTGGGCATAGTATTCATCCAGGAAAAGATTCTCGGCAAAAATAGTCAGCGTGCCCCCGTGAGGCATAGCATCACGGGCATTCAAGGAGAGGTTCATTAGTACTTGATGGAGTTGTGTTGGGTCACCAGATACAGTCCATAGCTCTTTGGGTGTATCGGTACGTATTCGGATAGATTTGGGAAAGGTATCTTTAAGAATCCTCTCCAGTTCGGAAATAATGTGTCTTACCTGAAGAACTGTATGCTCGCCTTCCATTCCTCTGGCAAAGGAAAGAACCTGCCTTACCAGGTCCGCTGCACGTTGGGTGCTTGTCTCGAGTGTGTTGAGTAGGTTCTGGCTTTTTTCGTCTGTAAATTTTTGTTTTAGCAATTGCAATGCCATCAAAATTGGTGAGAGCATATTGTTCAAGTCGTGTGCTATACCCCCGGCAAGGGTACCGATGCTTTCCAGCCTCTGTGCACGGAGAAACTGCGTTTCTATCTTCTTCTTTTCCGTAATATCGGTACTGACAACAAATATTGACTTTGGATTTCCTTCTTCATCATGCACGAGAGTCCAGCGGCTTTGAACGATGATTTCTCCACCGTCTTTATTTATCTCGCGCAATTCCCCCTGCCACTCTCCTTTTTCTTTCACAATCCTGAGAGCTTCTTCGAATGCCGTAGTGTCTTCTTTGAATAGTAGGTCGGTTACCTTTTTTCCCAGGATCTCCTCTGACCTCCAGCCGTAGATCCGCTCGGCACCTTTACTCCAGAATAGGATAAGGTGTTCCATATCCCGGACCGTAATAGCGTCCGTGGCTATATCGAGCAAAGCGGCCTGTTCTCTGATTCGTTCCTCTGCTCTTTTATGGTCGGTAATGTCTATGGCAATTCCTCCCACCACTACCGGGTCTTCATTCTTATCTAATATTGGGAATTTGCTCGTAAGCCAGTAACGAGGCCCATCCTCGTGTGGAAAGGTTTCGATTACTTGTAAAGCTTTTCTATTCTCGATGACGATCCGGTCATTTTTTCTGAATTGCCTGGCTACAGCCGGCGGCCACAAGTCGTCATCCGTATTTCCAAGCCATTCCCTCGGTTCCTTGCGTAAAATTTTTGCCAGTGCTTCGTTGGCGTAAATATAATGTCCTCGTGCATCCTTCATGAATGCCACTCCCGGGAGATTCTTCATGAATAAAGCGAAACGCTTTTCGCTTTCTCTCAGTGCCTCTACCTTTTGCGCATTACCAATAGCAGCCCCAATTTGCTGCCCTATAATTTCAAGTAAAGCTAAATCATCATCATCAAATGCATACTTTTCTAAGGCACTTATGTTTATACACCCTACTACTTTGCCCTCAGAGCGTATGGGCATAGACACATAGCTCTTTGTCCCTACCTCCCTTCCAGCAGGGCCAATAAATGTATCCTCGTCTACGTCCGGACAATAGATAGGCTTTCCTTCCAAAATTGTCTTCCAGGTAAAACCTTTTGGGTAGGGTATTCTTCTTACACGATCAATAAACCAATCAGGGTAACCCCGGTGAGCTTTTAAAACGGCTTCCCCTTCTACCAAGTAAATCGCATAATGCCTTACTCCTTCTATGTTCTGACTCATGGTTTCAACTGCGTTTTCCAGAATATCCTGGAGGTTGAGTGATTGATGTATACTACGTGTCACTATGCTGACGATAGTTTCGTAACGCTTCTTTTTTGATAGATGGGATAGGCTTTTCCGGAGTGCCTCTTCACTTTGTTTTATCTCTGAAAACATCTTTGCTTTGGCTATGGCTATAGCGAGTTGATTGCCGATAGCGGTAAGTAGTTTTATCTGCTTCTGGTCGAAACGGCGTTCTTTATAGCTGAAAAACCAGATTACCCCTATTGTCTTTTCCTCTAAAATTATGGGTATTCCCAGGATACCGTGATGCCCCAGGTCTCTGCCCGCTTGTCCTATCTCCGGGTCTTTTTGAGCGTCCTCCACATTTAGCATCTCACCGCTGTTGATCACCTTCCAGGTTATTCCTTTTGGGTAGGGGATCCTTTCCGCTCTCCGAATATAATCTGGAGGAAGGTTCCTATGGGCCTCCAGCACCGCCTCTTGCCTTTCTTCATTTACCAGATAAATTGCCACCATGTCGACGTTTTCCAGCTCGATAACCGAGTCTAGGGCCAGCTTGTATATTTCTTTCAAGTCGGTAGACTGGTGTACAGCCTGAGTAAGGCTAATTAGCAACTCCAGGTCTTTATTTTGTTGTCCTAGTTCCTGGTCAGGTCTCATAGCCTATTTTTTAAAATGTTATAGAGACACGATAAGGGGTTAAAAACATGGTAATTTGGTGATAGCCAAAGGATGAGCTTTCAGAAATCAATGTTGTTTGAAATGGTTCAATGCCTCCATTCTTATTTATTCCAGGGAATCGGATGAGTATTAATCCTTTAATCGAATTCCATACCATAAGCTACTTCTTGGAGGTATCGGTGCTCACAAAGAGCGTAAGAATTATTTTAGAATTATTTGAGGATTAAAAAATACCTCTTTAGTACTATTTAAGTAATACTTTTTGGCTATTTTGGACTTACGAATTTTCTACGCCTATACTCTTAAGGTTTTTGTGGGTATTTCCTTTACCCAGAATCATAGGTGAGTAGTGAGGGGGAATATTGCACACTTCTCAGGATTTATAAGTAAACGGGCTGGCTGGTATGTTTTTTTAGTTACACTTGGCATTTATTCTGGCCGCTCACCTGAGGTTTCAATCACCTCTCGTAGTCTCTCCGGAAACCTGGTTATGACAAACACCTCCTGAATTGAGGAGCCGCTTCTGGCAATTAACTTAGCGCCGCTCACCGTGCTGTACTTGTATTTTACGACCAGGTTCTCTCCGGTGGCGCTGCCCACCTTTATTTCTCCGGGTATGATGCCTTCGACGAAGTCGAGTGATGAGATCTTTCCCTCGAGAAAGTCCTTCAATCCCTTTATCATGCTATGCTGGCGCTTTATTTTATGCTTACGGTGTCTCACGATGTAACTCTTGGTATTCAGTCAGTATGCAAAGAATTTAACAAACATCGGTCTGCGCTTCAAACTTTGAAAGATGGTCATACATGGCGACGGGAATATGTAGCAATATATCCTTGGTGAAGCGTGCGCTTCTATTCGAATGAAGTTACTAAGGAAGTCAATGGAATATTATTGTCTAGTCGATGATTAGAAATGGCTCAATACGAATTGGTAGAGTAGGGTAGTGTGATTACTATCTTGCCCATTTTATAGTACAGCCGATGGCATGTGTTTCCGGGTTCTTTATTTCTTTTTCTTCGAGCAAAGCCAGGATTGCGTCCCTAAGATAGCGTTCTCTTACCTTACCGGGTTCTCTCCAGTTGTCGTCGATCTTGCCGGTGTAGCGTAGATTCCTTCTTTCATCGAAGACGAATATCTGAGGGGTGTGACTGGCTCCGTAAGCATGGGCTATCTTTTGAGATTGGTCTCTTAAGTAGAGAAAGTTAAATCCTTTCTTCTTTGCCCTTTTTACCATATTGTCGAAGCTGTCCTCCGGGTAGTTTCTATCGTCATTCGAATTTATTGCTATAAAAATAACACCTTTTTCCTTAAATTCCTCCTGTAGTGAAATAATTCTATCCTCATAAGCCTGTACGTAGGGGCAGTGATTGCAGCTAAATATAACCACTACGACTTTTTTATCCTTAAAATCGGCTAGGGAATGATCGTTTCCGTCGACACCGGGAAGGTTAAAATCCGGGGCAACATCGCCAATCTTTAGTTCCTGTCCCATGATACCTCCTGAAGTTAAGCTATCGATAAGCACAAAGTCTCACTAATAAATTGATGCTGGGTACAAGATACACGATGCACGAAAAAACATATTTATCATGCATCTTGTATCATGATTAATACTGTGCCGAATCAAGCCTTTCTCAGTCCGAGAAAGCTTGCCAGGATCTTCTTATTACCGTGGTTGGAAAATGAAATTACCATTTTAGTGTCGTTGCCTATACCTTCTATCTTTTTTACTATGCCTTGTCCGAACGAGGGGTGTATAACTCTTTCTCCTATCCTATAACCATTATTGTGAATTCCGTTGCCGTTTCCATCCAGGTTCAAACTTACACCGGCCTTTGTAGAGGCAAGGGTGTGATAAGAGTCGTAACTTTCATCGGTCTGCCTCATTTGGTAGCTTTCCCAGTGGAGGAGTTTTCTGGGAATCTCCAATATGAATCTCGATGGGATTGATCTTTGTTCTAGCCCAAACAGCCTTCTTTTAGAGGTGCTGGTGAGATATATCTTCTCCATTGCCCGGGTAATCCCCACGTAACAGAGTCGCCTTTCCTCTTCGATAAGTTTACCGTTTCCCTGTGATTTTGCGTGAGGAAAGAGGTTCTCTTCCATTCCTATGATGAATACCACCGGGAATTCGAGCCCCTTAGCGCAGTGTAACGTCATAAAGGTGACTTGGTCTGCTTTCTCGCTTACCTGGTCGACGTCGCTGGCTAGGGTAACCCAGTCCAGAAAATCGTGTATGCTTTTATGCTTCTCCTCATTCTCAAATTCTGTTGCCAGATTCAAAATCTCTCCGACGTTTTTTTTCTTTTCATCTTCTTTGTTCAGGATCTCTAAGTATTTTGTTTTCTCTAAGATTATCTGGAGGAGTTTTCCTATGCTTTGCTTTCTAGAGATTTTTACTAGCTCGCCGATGAGCTTATAAAACTTATCCAGGTTTTGTGATGCCTTCTTGGGAAGAAGCTCTTCTCTGATAGCCAATTCAAGCGCTTCGAACAATGAAATTTGCCTTTCCTTGGATATATTATCCAGAATTTCTAGGGTACTTTTTCCTATGCCTCGAGGGGGCACGTTTATTATACGTCTCAAGCTTAACTCGTCAGAGGGATTAGAAATTACTCTAAGATAGGCCATAATGTCTTTTACTTCAGTCCTTTCGTAAAACCCGACTCCTCCTACGATGGTGTAGGGAATTCCTCTATGTAGTAGCTCTTCTTCTAACAGACGGGATTGGCTATTTGTCCTGTAGAAAACGGCAAAATCTCTATAAGAACGTCCATGACTGTCTATTTGCATTTGTATCTGAGAGGCAACATATTTGGCCTCGTCTTTTTCATCACGAGCTTCGTAGTAGGTAATAAGCTCCCCTTCTTGATTTTCCGTCCAGAGCCTTTTGTCGCTCCTGTACCTGTTTCTCAAAATTACTGCATTTGCTGCCCTCAATATGTTCTTGGTAGACCGGTAGTTCTTCTCCAGTTTTATTACCTTGGCGTCGGGAAAATCCTTCTCGAAGTGAAGTATGTTTCCTATATCTGCGCCGCGCCAGCCGTATATGGACTGATTATCGTCCCCCACTACGAAGATATTTCGGTATTTGCCGGACAGTAATTTGACTATTTTATACTGCAGATGATTCGTATCTTGATATTCGTCGACCAATATGTGATGGAACTGTTTCTGGTATCTTTCCAGCACATCCGGTCTTTTTTCAAACAGAGTAACCGTAAAATCGAGCAGGTCCCCGAAGTCGAGCGAGTTTAATCTCCTGAGCTCTCTTTCGTATATTTGGTAAATTCTTGAGACTCTCTCGTCGTATATATTTGCCCCAAAATCGCCGGGATGAAGACCTCTATTCTTGGCGCAGTCTATTTGCGAGCGAACTGACCGGGGGTCAAGAACTCGGTCGCTAAAACCTAGTTGGTTCATGCACTCCCTTATCAGTTTAATCTGGTCGACCTCGTCGTAGATTATGAAATCTCTTCTACGACCTTCCAGCTTGTCGATTTCCCTCTTTAATATCCTCAAGCAGACGGAATGAAACGTTCCTATCCACAGTTCCCGGGCGTCGCGTGCTACCAGGCGATGCACCCTCTCCTTCATTTCATTTGCTGCTTTATTGGTGAAGGTAACGGCGAGAATGTTGAAGGGGGCAGTTTCCTTTTCTTTTATCAGAAAAGCTATCCTCTGAGTGATGATTCTGGTCTTGCCGGAGCCGGCGCCAGCAAGAACCAGCACAGGTCCACCTGGATGGGTAACCGCCTCTGCTTGGGATGAGTTAAGCTCATCCAAAAGATTAGATTGCATAACAGCCTCCGTTGTGAGGAAAATACATTAAATAAAGGCCTGAAATGGCGAGAAATAGTAAGGCAAACCTTATTTATTCTCTTTCCATCAGCACCTCATCATTAGCACATAATTCCCCAAACTCTATGCCTATTTTTAAATTATGTAGAGGGAAAAATCTTGTGCAACGACTATAGCTTATATTTCAGATATGTCAAGAACCGGAATGGCAAAGAGAATATAACTCATTAAACGAGACCCCGTCAGAAATTAGGTTTTTAATTAAAGGGGTGTATTCCAGAAGAAAAAAGCGGGTAATTAATGTTGTTTCTTCTGTAAATGGTTGTTATGGTTCCGTTGTCTACTGGCTATGTTAGTAAGAATTACACTTAAGCCGGCGACATGCTTTTAAACTAAATAACTGGATATCCGAAGAGGTTTATTGGCTAGAAACCGATTTGTCGAACCCTTCCACTTCGACCCGGTACTTTAACCCCAATATTTGACTTTCTGACGGGAAGATAGCGAAAAATGGAACCGACTCACCGGGTTCTATGCCATAATTGAGCCCGGCTAATTTGTTAGGATTATTGAAATCTATGTCCCCGTTTTTTCGGCTTAGCCTTTGCCATATCTGGTCTAACGGCAAAATTTTGAGCTCGTCTTCCGAGAAGGTATTTCCGGCATATACGACCCTCTCAAAGAGACTTTTCCCGCCGCTCGCAAACTCGGTTTTAATCCGGATGTAGTTTACTATGTTTTTGGATTGATTAGTTATGTTGCCGGAAACTACATAGACAAGCCCATTCCTGGTGCTTAGCCATTTGCCGGATAGATCAGATACAATCAAATCCTTTCTGGGGTCTTCAATAAGCTTTATCGGGAGCCCTGATAGTATATCGCCAACCTTGCTCACCTTCTCTTTTGGAATTAACCCCTTGTTTGCCAATATTATCATTCCGGCCCCTATTATCACGGCTAGGATCAAGACGGTGAATGAGGCATAAATCAGTTTTTTTATAGCGCTACCGATAAAACCTTCCTTTCGGGGCAGGGCTTCCTCGGTAAATGCGTGCGGATTATGTTGTGGTTTGTAGCGATGAGAGCTCGACCTGGTTCCCTGTGGAGCGGTTATTAGCTTTTCTCTATCTACTGTCAGTTCGGTTGTCGCTGAAGAGAATTCAATATTCGGTATATCCTCCTTTACTGGTTCGTAGTCTCTTGAAGAAATATGTTCCTCTTGTTGTGGTTCATCAAATAGCTGTGGTGTTTCGGCAAAGGATTCTTCGGGCTCGTCGTCTATGGAAAGTTTTGACCAGTTAAACCCGGATTGATCCCCCTTTCTTTCGACTTCAGGGTCTTTCTCTACATCGATATTAAATCTTCCCTCTTCTGCTTTAGACTTGGTAATACTGACGAATTTCTCCCAATTAATAGCATCAGTTGGCCCTTTACTTATATCTGTCTCTGGTTCTTTAGTTTGCAGGGGGGACAAAGGGGAGGAATCATCCAGCCTCTCCTTGGCCTCTTCCAACTCGAGGGAATAACTTTTGGATTCAAAGGCCTTTATTTTTTCCCCATCAATGCTCGAAAGGTTGTCTCTATATTCGAATTCATTTCCTATGCCTTGTTCTATTTCCGGTGGTGACTTTGATTCTACATCCTGCTTTTTTTCCACGAAAAAGGTGTTTCCACACTTAGAACATCTAACTCTGCTTCCTGGTGGCTTGATGAGCGAATCGTCTATTTTAAATTTTCTGTTACACCGTTCACATTGAATTATCATAATCGTGTTCTTTTAATGTTTGAGGAAAGTTACGGAGGTTGTCTTTATTTGGCGCTCGTATGCTCCCACGCTCTAAGCAAAAGTTTATGCTTTCTTATCTTTAAGTCAATATAGGCGCCCAAAGTTGTTTTTGCAAAGTGCGAGTGGAAAAACGTCTGCCTTAATTGATTTCTCCCCGATTGGGATTGGTACTTTAGTGTCAGTGTTGAAAGCGGGCATGTCGAAAACAGTTTCTCCGAGTTCTACTTGACCTCCTTACTCCCGGCATTTGAGCAAGGATTTGGTAACAATCCTGTTCTATCTACGAATTGGTCATTCTCTTCTTGATAAAAACTGATCGTTTACCGGGATTGGAAAGTGCTCCGGACCTACCATCAGTAAGCCTACTCCACTGGGAAATGTTGATTCGGCCCAGTGAATAATTCTGATGCATATTCTTCGAGAAAAACTAATATTTGCTTGCGACAACCGAGGGGATTGGGGTACCATTAACAAATTTTGTCACAAATTCCTGATTCACTACCGTAAAACGCCTCATAAACCGAGGGACATCACAATTTTTAAAGTGATTTCAAAAAGTTATAGCAGGGTCAATTATGGCACGAATATTGCCCTAAATTTAATTGGAGGTGCGCAAAATGGCTCAAGAAAACCTGGTAGAAGCGCTTGACATGTTCTCGATCGAAAATTTGGTGGAAGAGGATGCCTTGATCAATCAGAGTGAGACGGCCACCAAAGAAGGAAATGGCTCTGCAAATGGCAATGGCCATAAAGTGGTGTCTGAAGACGATTACCGTATTCTGCAATCCTATTTTAAGGAAGTGGGAAACGAAAACCTCCTCAGCCCGAACGATGAGGTGGAAATTTCTATTAAGATAAAAAAATACGAGGCCAAAACAAAAGAGGTACAAGAACTAATTGACAAAATCACAATTCATAACAAGAACAGGAGCCAGAAGAACTGTAATTGTTCTGGGAATGGGTGTTCCAGGAAGGGGAAAAATACGGCTAAAAGGACTACGAATCACCTCTCCATTTCCCCAATGAGGCTGCTGAGGCTGACGGCTATGGAGAGGGCCTATTCGAAGAAAGCAAAATCGTTTAAAGATAGGTTTGTTAAAGCTAACCTCCGGTTAGTTATAAGCATAGCTAAGAAGTATATGGGCCGTGGACTTCCGTTAGCCGACCTTATTCAGGAAGGTAATATAGGGCTTATTAAGGCGGTTGAGAAATTTGACCATACCAAGGGATACCGGTTTTCCACATACGCTTCATGGTGGATAATCCAGAGTATCTCCCGTTCTCTTTTCGACCAGACCAGGGTTATTCGGGTGCCGATTAGAGTGCTGGAACAAGCAAATAAAGTTTATAAGACCACGACAATGCTACAGAATGAGAATGGCGAGATTCCAAATATAGATGAAATCGCCCAAGAATCCGGGCTCTCCGTCCAGAAGGTGAAGAAGGTTATGAACGCAACCACTACCAGCATGATATACCTGGATGCGCCCAGCCCGAGCTTGGAAGATGACCGTACCGCACTCATAGATTTTATTCCGGACAACGGTCTATCCACCGACTCGCTCATAGCTAAAGCAACTATGAGTGAAAAAATAGAGGAAGCCCTTTCCAGCTTGAACGACCGGGAAGAAGAAATTCTAAGGATGCGATTCGGAATCGGCTATGATAATTCGTACACGCTCGACGAGATTGGAAATCATTACCGACTAACCAGGGAGCGGATAAGACAGATCGAGAGACGTGCCCTCAGGAAACTCAAACAACTGGAAATAGGCACGCTACTCAAGGATTTTATAGAATGATAGGTCAGCTCATTCATCATTTTCACTATATATTTGCCGAGCCTGAGGATGAAGGGCATGCTCGGAATGATTATAACCCGAAGTATGTAGCAATGCTCTTAAAAAGAAGAGAACCGAACGGGAAGGTCTTTTTCTATTTCAAGAACAGAAGGAACTACATTTCCCTATTCGCAAATGGCCATATAAATGTGAGGGAAGATGATGGTTTGTTTAAACCTTGGGGTGTCTCCGAGTTTAAAGACATCAAGCCTCAGGACTTGTTTGAGAGGCTGGAGAAGGAAATAGCTAAAATAAGAATCCCCTCTTCTGGATATGGGCCCGATTATCATTTTTACTCCTATGGGGAATTTCTTGATTGGCTCAGGAAATAAGATTACCGGGCCAAGGTAAAAGTCCTCTCTTCATAACTTTCTTCCATTCAGCCTATAAATCCAGCGAAAAAGTTCTACTATAACCCGATAATTGCTTGCGGAGATGGCTTTGTCGGGAAAATCTATTTTCATTATATTTAAAAGAATTGATTCTTTGATTGTCTTTCTACAGCTATGGGGTCACCAGGTCAATCTTAGGTATAGTCCTTCCTTGTTCTGATAAGAATAAACAGGATAAGGAATAAATTGCCTCAAGACTGGCAATCAGGACAATAAGTATCGTTATCCACTATAGCGGTCAAACAAACGGGTTAATACGACAAGTGAATTGGAAAATAGAATTCCTTAAGAGACTCGACAGTACGTTCGGAAGATTGGCCTGCTCAGCCTCAAGACTGACTGTTACACCTAGAAAAGAAACCGATAACCAGCAGCCAAAAGTCCTGGTAATCCGACCTGGAGGGATAGGGGATGCCGTCCTTCTTTACCCCGCTCTAAAGGTACTTAAGGAGGGTTTCCCTAATGCGGAAATAAATATACTAGCGGAGAAGAGGAACTACGGTATCTTGTACCCCTGTCCATACATCGATGGATTATTCCGGTATGATTTTAAACCCCCAATCGAGCTTCTTAATGTTCTCAAGATAAAATACGACATGGTTATCGACACCGAGCAGTGGCACCGCCTGACCTCCGCTATCTCTTATTTAACTGGCGCGCCAGTGAGAGTGGGATTTGCTACCAACGAAAGGGCTGAGCTTTTTAGCCATGCCGTCCCTTATAGCCATTGTGACTATGAGGTTTATAGCTTCTTGAATCTGGTATCGTCCATAACCGGGCAAAAATACGCTTTTGATGGAGATGAGCCATTTATTCCGGTCGATTCGAGTATTATTTCTAAAGTTGCACCAGAAATAGAAGGGTTGAGGAAAAAGAATAGGGCAATTGCCGGGATGTTTGGCGGGGCAACGGTTCGAGAAAGAAAATGGGGGATACATAGGTTCGCCCAGCTTGCCAAAGACCTTCTGGGCGAAGGCTTGGGAATAGTGCTGGTAGGCGGCAAGTCCGACCTCCATGATCAGAGAAGATTTGAAGAAATTCTGGGCAAGGAAAACTTTCTCAGCTTTGTCGGGCGGACGTCGCTCATGGAAACAGCGGCGGTAATCTCGCTTCTAGATTTGTTTGTTACGGGCGATACTGGACTTATGCACGTTTCTTACGGTGTTGGCACCCCAACGGTTTCTCTTTTTGGCGCCGGGATTCAAAAGAAATGGGCCCCGATAGGCAAGAATCATATCGTAATAAATAAGAATTTGCGCTGTAGCCCTTGCACCAAGTTCGGTTACACTCCGAAATGCCCTTATGGTGTCAAGTGCCTGAATGATATAGCTGTTAATGAGGTCAAGGAAGCTGTATTAACCCTTTTGTTGAATCAGCGGAAGTGAGTAGCTTATTTCGGATTTGGGATTTCGGATTGCGGATTAAAAGGTATTTCAACTCTCCAATCCGCATCCCGAAATCCGCATTAAGCTACTACACCCCTCTTTCTTCGAGGCCTGGGGGTAGCTCACCGTAATAGGGAGAATCTTCACTATACAGGGCTTTTATATGGTCTTTGGGCATGTCCGGCATATCCTCTGAATATCCGAACATCCTGCATATGTGTTTAAGCTCTTCTTCTCGCCCCGGCAGCGGGTCCATTGGCTGAATCATTTTCCTCTTTTTTAGTTCCTCTCTAACCTGTTCGTCTTCCTTCAGCGGGTTTCCATATTGGTTCAGGTGAAACAGTCGGTCAAAGCGCTTTCTCGGTCTCTGCCCCGGAGACTCAAGTGGGTAACCTACCGCCATAAGCCATATTGGCACGACGTTATCTGGAGTCCCCAACACCTTTGGAAACTCCGCTGGCTTTCTTCCAGTGGCCAGAAGACAGCAACCCAGTCCAAGTTCGGTGGCTACGAGCATTGAATGCGCTATTGCCTGGCCTGCTTCTATTCTCAACAAGCCTTCCGTTCTTTCACGGGGGAAGCTCATTAGACGGGGATAGGTTACCTCGGTGAGAAGTTTGTAAGTCCAACCATGGGCTGCGGTTATTGCTCTTGCCGGGAAAAGCACGGCGAAAGATTGAACCAACTCCTTATACCAGGCATCTAGATTCAGAAGCCAAGCGATGACTATTGGAGCCTGACGAAGATGTATTTCATTAAAAAGCGATGCGCACTCGACGATCTGTTCGAATTTTTCCTTGGGATACTTGCTTTTGTCGATCACTATGGCTTCGGTTGAGCCGCAATTCCCCTGGCAGGATGCATATCTCGCCGCCTGGAGCATCATCTGAATCTTCCATTCTTCTACTGGTTTCCAGGGCTTAAAAAACCTTATACTTCTTCTTGCCCCTATTGCTTCAAAAAGTTCCATTTTATGTACCTCCTTTTTCCCAATTAAAACAGTGTTCGGTTTTATTGTCAAGGGAGTATTAGGATACACATTTGCCGGTCTCTATTCTAGATTTTGATTTCCATTAAATCCTCAGCCAGGATTGTTTCAACTGCTGTTTTTCTTCTAATTTTTTCTATCACCTTATTTTCGTCGCAGACGGGATACAAATGGGTGATGATAAGCCTTTTTACTCTGGCCTCATTTGCTATTTTGGTAACCTCGTCAGGGGTAAGGTGGCCTTTAACCTTTGATTTTTGGTCCGGTGCGGAGCATTCCAGGATTAGTGCATCGGCGCCTTTTGCCAGTTCGATTAAAGATTCCGAATAATCGGTGTCGCCGGAATAAACCAGGGACTTGCCCTCGGATTCGATTCTATAGGCGAGGCTGCTTTCAATATGAACGGTTTTCCTCACGATTACTCGGAAGTCCCGAAATTCTATAGCCCCCTCTTTAATTTCTGATACATTCAGGCAATCAGGGGTGATCCAGCCGTTATAGGCCTCTTTCAGTGCCGAGAAAAAGTTTAAAAAGCCCTCCGCTCCCCAGATATGAAGTTGTTTTACCCTTTGAGAGCTTTGGGTGTATTTCGTAGCGAATAAAAATGGAATCAGGTCGGCAGTATGGTCGGGATGGAAGTGGGATAGGAATATATGGTCGATATCCAGATAATTTATGCCCGCTTTTTCGAGTTTCCAGGTAGTGCCGTTTCCGCAGTCGAGCAGAAGGGTTGATTTGGGGAGTCTTAATGCATAGCCAGAGGAGCCTCTTCTTTCATAAGGAACACAGGTGCCCGAGCCGAGTATGTAGAGCTTCATGTATGTAATTTACATGATCTTTAATCTGCAGCCCAAGCGGAGTAAGGCTAATTTATCAACTAAGTATCCCTTCGTTCTTTCTTGACGAACTTACTCAGTTTGTTCAGTGAAGGGCGGCCTTTTCTGGTTTGTGAACAATTTTTGCAACTAAATGCTTTCTCAGGTAAAAAGGTGTTACCGATGGGACGCATAATAACCCTTACTACTGACTTCGGTTTAAAAGACTACTACGTCGGTGCGATGAAGGGGGTTATTCTCTCCATAAATCCCGACGCTATCCCCACGGATATCACCCACGAAATACCGCCACATAGCATCTTCGATGCGGCATTCACACTGATGAACTTTTACCGTTATTTCCCAGTAGGGACAATCCATGTTGTAGTGGTTGACCCGGGTGTGGGAAGTAAAAGAAAACCGATAGCCGTGGAAGCCGACGGACACTTTTTTATCGGGCCGGATAATGGGCTATTTACCTTTGTTTATGCCCTATCAAAGAGGTATCGCGCTTACCAGATAACCGATTCAAAATACGTTTTATCCCGGATAAGCAATACCTTTCACGGAAGGGACATATTCGCTCCTGCCGCGGCTCATCTTTCTTTGGGGGTTCCGGTCGAAGACTTGGGAAAGAAGGTTGGGAAACCGGTTAGGCTTGAAATTAAGGAGCCGGTGGTTCGGAGGGGGGAAATAATCGGTGAGTTTATTCATGTAGACTCTTTTGGCAATCTGGTTACGAATATACCGTCCAATCTTATAAAAGGAAAATCGAAAATCCATATTGGGCAAAGGGTAGTCGAAGGAGTTTCTAAGTCGTATTCAGATGTTTCCAAGGGTGAACTCCTGGCCATAATCGGTAGCTCCGGTTTCCTGGAGATATCTATAAACCAGGGCAGGGCTTCTGATGTGATTGGGATGAATGAAACTTTAAGAGTGAAGAATGAAGAATGAAGATGTATTAATTACCATTGATTACTTCGTACACGATGTCGCCTAGCTCCTCTATTTTATATGGCTTGCTGATTACGCCCCTGAATCCATACTTGCCGTAATCGGATAATATCGGGTCGTTTGAATATCCTGTAGATACTATGGCTTTAACACCCGGATATTTGTCCAGGAGCTTCTGGATAGCTTCCTGGCCGCCGATCTCTCCGGGTATGTTCAAGTCAATTATAACCGTATCGATTGGCTTTCCATTTTCTCTCGACCGGGCGTATTTCTCGATTACCTCATTGCCGTTCTTGGCATAATCTACCTCATATCCCAGGTGCGACAGTATTTCTCCGGCAGTCTCCCTCACAATATCCACGTCGTCGACTACCAAAACCCTTCCTTTGCCCCTTTTGAGGGATTCCTGAGCTTCTGACTCGGTTGATGCTCCTCCCTCCTTTGCCGGGATATATACTTTGAACCTTGTTCCCACCCCTAATCTTGATTCCACCCCCACGTACCCATCGTGATTCTTAATTATCGAGTAAACGGTGGCAAGCCCAAGACCGCTCCCCCTTTGCTTCGTCGTAAAATAGGGGTCAAAGATCCTGGTTAAAAGCTCTTCCGGTATTCCCACCCCGCTGTCCTCTATAGTTATCTTTACGTAGCGTCCTGGCATTAGATGTGGGGTTTCATCCTTTTCCAGTACAGCGTTCTCTACTTTTATCTTTATTACCCCTCCCTTTGGCATAGCCTGGTCGGCATTTATTACCAGGTTGTTCATAACCTGACTTATCTGTCCCTGGTCAACCTCCACCGGCCATAGCTTTTCTTCTATAACGAATTCACATTTGACCTTTGACCCGCTTACCGCGAAGCTGGCCGAGTCTTTAATTATCTCGCCGAGTGATGATACTACCCTTTTCACCGGTGCTCCACCCCGGGAAAACGTGAGCAATTGCTGGGTTAAATCCCTCGTCCTGATACAGGCCTTTTCCGCCTCGGAAAGTCTCTTGTATCCTTTATCGTTCGGATTGGCGTACATCTTGGCAAGGGAGATGTTACCCAGAATGGAAGTAAGAAGATTATTAAAATCGTGGGCTATACCGCCGGCAAGAATGCCCAGGGACTCCAATTTCTGGGCTTTCACTATTTCTTCTTGCATTTTCTTTCTCTCGGTAACATCCCGGGCAATGCCCTGTACCCCGACTATTTTCTCTCCTTCCCAAATGAGCCTGGTACGCACCTCAAGAGAGAGTTTGCTTCCGTCTTTCTTGACCGCCTCTAATTCCCAGGGTTGTAACTCGGTCAGGTCTGATTTCCGTATGATCGCATTTTGGAGCATGTCGAGAGCAAACCTAAAGCCCTCAGGAGTGAGTATCTCGGACAAGTTGCTTTTGGAAACATCTTCCAGGTCGTAACCCAGGGTGGTGAAGGCCACGCGATTGGCCGAGGTAAGATTGCCGGAAAGGTCGAAGGTAAAAATCATATCGTTAGCATTCTCGAAGAGGTCAGCATACTTGGCCTGAGACTTAAGGAGCTCTTCCTCTGCCCGCTTGCGCTCGGTTATGTCTTCCACCACCGCCATCCCGCCGATGACCTTTCCCTTTGAATCCCGGAGCGGAGAGAGCCGTTTTGACACCCATAGTTTGGCCGGCGTGGTGGTTCCTACGTAAGACCCTTCGTATGTTACGCTTTCTCCCGCTAAGACCGTATCCAATACTGCTTGGACACGGTGGTCGCATAGCCTTCGCATGTCCGTACCTATGATTCTGTCGTAGGAAGATTGGAGAATTTGAACCATTTTTTTATTGCAATGGGTTATGGTGAAATCTCTGTCGAAGATGTATACGCCGACCGGGGACTGGTCGAATAGGGTGTGGTAACGCTCCTCTGATTGACGTAATTCCTCGGCCTGTTGAGCATTCTTGATAGCTACCTCTATCTGTCTGGCGACGCCCTCTACGAGCTTAAGCTCCTCTTCGTCGAATGAGTTCTTTTCCAAAGAGTTTATGTTTATCACGCCGATGACCTCGTTTTTTAAACGTATAGGCATCGATACGTAGCTTTTGGTTCCCACCTCCCTTCCAGCCGGGCCTATTACCGTATCTGTTTCGGCATCCGCACAGTATCTGAGCGCTCCACTAATTATGGTTTTCCAGGTAAAGTCTTTGGGATAGGGTATCCTTCTTACCCGTTCGATAAACCAATCGGGATAGCCTCGGTAAGCTTTTAAAACTGCCTGTGGTGAGTCTGGAGCTTGATTAACTCCGGTCGATTGGGTTGCTCCTTCGACCAGGTAAATGGCTACAAAATCGGCGCCCTGTATGTTCCTACTCATGGAGTCGGCGGCGTTTTCCAGGACTTCTTGCAGGTTTATTGATTGGTGTACGCTTTGGGTTACGGAATTGATTATGGTTTCATAGCGGTTCTTTTTGGATAGCTGTGTCAGGTTTTCCAAAAAGGCTTTTTCCGCTTGCTTAAGTTCGGTCAGGTCACGGGCAATAATGATTGTGATTGCCTCTTCGGATTCACCGGGAAGGGTCTTCATTCGGGATTCAAGGTAAGCCCATAAGCCGTCCTTACGTTTGAAGCGAAATTCAGCAGTATGGTTAACTCCGTGGTCTGCTTGCAAACTGTCAAGACTAGCACAAAGCCGACTCACATCCTCCGTGTGAATAAACCGGAAGAAGTCCTGGTCTGATAATTCTTCGGGCTCGTATCCCGATATCTGTTTGTATGAAGGACTGGCGTATCGGTATGCTCCGTCCGGGCCAAGAATGGTGATAAGCTCGAAAGAGTTCTCAAGAAGATGTTCACTGCGCCTCAATACCTCCTCATTTCGTCTTTCTCCTACTACATCCCGAAAGGTTACCAGGATAGCGTCACCTTCATCCCAGGGTGTAAGTGTGGTGGTTAATTTCATGGGATAAGTTGAGCCATCGGCGCGGATTAGGTTTTCTTCTGTGAATACCGGCCCATGGTTCTTGGTTTCTTCAAGCCAGTTTTGTATTTTCGGCGAGCTTTCTTTAGAGAAAAGCACAGAGAGGTTTTTTCCAACAAGGTCCTCTATGCCGTATCCCAGGCTATAACGGACGGCGTTGTTGATTCTTATTACGTTTCCGCTGGCCGGGTCGACAATGGCGACCACATCCAGCGATTCCCGAAAAATCTTATCGAATAGCTCTTTATATAATCCAGCCATGCCGGGCTCGTCGGGGATTTCCTTCGTCCTGTAATGATCTAACTAGAATTTCCAGATATTCACTAAATCTTTGCGTTAGACTCTGGATTGTGCTGGTAGATAGTTATCCCGGGCTATGCTTCCCACTCGATTCTATACTTCTTTCCATTGATCTTAACTTCGTTTGCCTGTTTGTAGGAAAACATGTTTTCCCAGAAATAGTCCTCGGGTTCTTCTATCCCGGAGTTCCGGATTTCCCGGAGAATTTGCCGGTATTGGTCGTCTCCGGGGAGATCGGGCAGGAGGTCGAACAGCGTTGCTATATCCGGCCGCTCCGACTCGGCGATTTTCTCCCAGCTTACCCACTCATTGCTTTTTTTGGAGATGAAAAGCTTATCACCGCAGTTATTGAACGAAGTTTCATTCAAAGCCCAGGCCGGGATGTATTCAGCGTAATAGTAATCAAAGGCGCTTTCGAGCACCTCGCTCCATTTTAGTGTTACTTCATTTGATTTTGAATAGTCCTTCTCTGCAAGACCCATGGCGTAGTTCTTCATTTTTTCTCTCCTAAGCTTATAACTCTCTACTCGACGTTTCATATCATTCCTCTACAGGAAATGTGCCAGCAAACTAAGCTCCGATCACCCCTAGCCTTAATCGCAAAAAATATGCCATAAATATTTCCGGCCTTAACTAATTTAAAACACAGCAATTTTCCTAGGGTACGGGTGCCATGGATAGCCTTCAATAACAAATTTCGTCAGGGGTTTGGCAATTCGGGGAAGCTTGTATACAGGGTTGTTTTTACTTAAAATAAACCTTACCCCTGATGAAAAGTTTTCTGGAAAAGATTCCCGAATCCATAAAGAAATTCATAGACCCTTCCCTTCCCAGAGAAATGCGTCTCATGGCTGCGCAGGGCGTCGTACCGATCCCACCAAAAGACCTTGCGTTCGTCCTATACGGCCTCACTCAGGATGAGGATGAAGAGATAAGCGAGGAGGCGGCAAAGTCCCTGAAATCCATTCCGGAAAGCGTCATGGTGGGTGTGCTGGCCGATTCATCATCGCCGAGTGAGCTTCTCGATTATATCGCCAGAAGTACGGAGAGCGAAACCTTACTGCAAAAAATAATATTAAACTTTTCTACGAGTGATGCCACGATAGCCTATCTGGCAGAAGCGACTCATATACAATCGCTCCTAGACCTTATAGCTAACAACCAGGAGCGAATCCTTCGTTCGGCGGAGATCGTCGAAGCGCTCAGCAAGAATCCTACTATCAGCCGCTCGACGCTTGACCGGGTAATTTCCTTCTTTCGTCTTTATCTGGACAAGAAAGGGGTAATCCCGGAGTTCCTGAGAATAGATGGTGAAGCCCCGGATGTCCCCGAAGAATCCGATGAAGAAGCTGGATCAGCCATAATCGATGATGTCCAGTCATCGTTCTTGGATGACATTGGCTTTTCGGATGACTTGGTGGAAGAAAGCGAAGAAGATATAGGGGAGGCTAGGCGGGAGAGTTTACTCCATACTATAAAACAGATGAATATAGCCGAGAGGGTTAAGCTAGCGATCTTGGGGAACCGGGAGGCACGGACGATCTTGGTTAGAGACCCAAACCGGATAGTAGCCGGTGCAGTGCTCAAAAATCCACGCCTTACCGACATGGAGATAATAAACATAGCCCAGTCAAAGACCGTCGATGAGGACATACTTCGGGAAATCTCCATGTCGCGCAAATGGGCTAAGATTTATCAGGTGAAGGTGGCTTTGGTAAATAATCCTAAGACGCCGTCCCACGTTTCTCTCCACCTTATTCGGCATTTAAGGGATAGGGAAGTCCGTGCTCTTTTATGGAATAAAAATCTTCCCGGGGTTATTACCAGTACTGCCAAGAGGATAATGCAGGAAAAGAGGAAAGACGAAAAAGATTAAGGGTGGGGGGAGATAGAGGCTAATCATGAAAAGGGAAGCTGAGAAGGAGATATTGGAAATACCTTTAGTTTTTTCCGGCATGAGAGCGGACGTTGCTTTCTCCCATATAATTCCCAGCCTGACCCGTTCACAAGTAAGGAAGCTTATAGAAGAGAGGTTTATCTTGGTGGACGGAGAGGCGATAAAGCCGTCAAAGAAACTGAGCGGAGGCGAGACCGCCTCTATAACCTTGCTTCCACCGGAGCCCATAGAAGCAGAACCAGAGAATATACCCATAGAGATATTGTATGAGGACGATGATATCGTAGTGGTTAACAAATCGGCCGGAATGACCGTGCATCCGGGAGCCGGGGTGAAGAGCGGGACCTTGGTGAACGCGCTCTTATACAAATGCAAAGGGCTCTCCGGGATCGGGGGCAAGATTAGGCCGGGTATAGTACACAGATTGGACAAGGAGACCTCGGGGGTTATGGTCGTAGCCAAGAACGATTTTGCCCATCAGTCCTTAATCGAGCAGTTCAAGCGGAGAAGTGTCAAGAAAAGGTATTTGGCTTTGGTATTGAGCAATGTCAAAGAGGAAGCCGGTTCCTTCACCTCTTCTATAGGAAGGCACCCGATCGACAGGAAGAGGATGTCCTCGGCGGCAAGGGCAGGAAGAGAGGCTCATACGGTATGGAAGGTCATCAGGAGATATAATGGGGCAACCCTGGTCGAAGCCGAGCCCAGGACCGGAAGGACGCATCAAATAAGGGTTCATTTTTCGGAAAACGGCCATCCGATCCTGGGGGATAAGGTTTACGGTCTAAAAAAGCATAAATCTGCTCATCTGGAAGCTATCTCCAGAACCCTGGGAAGGCAGGCACTCCATGCAGAGATGCTCTCGTTCAAGCATCCCCGGAGCGGAGAGGAGGTACAGTTTAATGCCCCTCTTCCTGACGATATGAAGGAGGCAATTAATCTTCTGGAAGGACAAGATATAGCCAAAAATGGTATGGTTTAGGTCCGATACTTTATCCAATTTTAGGTTTGTCGTGCATGGCTTTTCTGATCGTCAGTTTAACGGTGATTTGGAGGAGACGGCTAGAAATTTCGGACTCGGCACCGTTTTTACCATGGCTCAGGTTCACAGCGCCGATGTTATCGTACTAAAAGACGGGTTCAAAGAAGAGCCGGGAACGAAGGGGGATGCGATTATAACCGGGCAGAAAGGAATGGGCATAGGGGTTTTTACCGCGGATTGCGTGCCTATTCTTCTGGTTGACGAACGCGCATCTTGCGTAGCAGTTGTGCATGCCGGATGGCGGGGAACGCTCTATCAGCTTTCTCAAAAGACCCTCCAGGAGATGCGCCGGCATTTTGGGGCTGATCCTTCGAGGGTTCATGTGGTATTGGGACCATCTATCGGAAACTGCTGTTATGAGGTTGGTGAGGACGTGGCCTCACCGTTTATGGAGAAGTTCAAGGATAATCAGCGTTATCTCTTCGAGAAAGGCAATTCCAAATACACACTCGACCTTAAGGAAATAAATAGGCTTTTACTCCTTGAAGAGGGAGTAAAGAATATAGAGGTAATGAGTATATGCACCAAGTGCAATAATAATTTCCACTCCTACCGGAGAGACGGCAAAATGGTGGGCTCCCAGCTCAGCATTATCGGCTTGGTTTAGTCTCGGGGATAAACATGTTATTATTATCATTCTAACTAGTGAATGACCAAGGGTTAGGAGTTGAAAAAGTGTTCGCTCTTAGCTCATGATTAAACTTGCGGAGGGTAAAAATGCTACAGATTATGTGCTGGGTAAATTCAGAGGATTACTGGTATCTCAATTCCCTAGGAGAGAAAAACATACCGGTTAACTACTATGGTTACATGTTTGAAGTGGAGGGCGGAGGGGAAACTTCGGGCGGAGGAAGCGTGGTAAAGCTCATGGTTGTTGAATTGATCAACGCTAATTTGGCAGTGGGGTTTGCCCTTCCCCCCGGTTTTTCCGTGGACGGCGAGTTCCAGCTTAACTTTGTGTGTAATGACCGTCTGTCTGACGATATCCCGGTTGTTTGCAAGCTATCCGATGAGGTCAAGAGGGCCTCTTATATGGGAGACGATAACGAAAGGCTGGAGTACGTAGGGTTTTCTTTGGAGAAGTTTTATGAAAATAAAGGCGCTACGTTTTATCTCTTTGACCTTAGGGGCAGCAAGTCTAAGTGAAAACACCAGTGACCAAATATCAAATTTAGAATTCAGGGTTTATCGGGTATTTTTTGGAATTTACGATTTTGGATTTGATATCTTTCATTCGATTGGATAAATCCCAGCTTGGAACGGAGCTTTTTAAATGGCAAAGATAAATAAGATAGTACTGGCTTACTCTGGTGGTCTCGATACCTCGGTGATACTAAGGTGGCTTATCGAGGAGTACAAGGCTCATGTAGTAGCCTTTGTTGCCGACCTCGGCCAGGGAGAGGATTTGGAGGAAGTAAGAGAAAAAGCATTAAAAACGGGTGCAAGCAAGGTGTATGTCGAGGACCTGAGAGAAGAATTCGTCAGGGATTTCGTTTTCTCCGCACTCAAGGCAAATGCGGTTTATGAAGGCGATTACCTCCTGGGAACCTCCATAGCGCGTCCGTTGATTGCAAAGAAACAAATCGAGATTGCCAAGAAAGAGCATGCTGATGCGGTGGCACATGGTGCTACCGGCAAGGGAAATGACCAGGTAAGGTTCGAGCTTACATACTATGCGCTCGAGCCTAACATCCGGGTCATAGCTCCCTGGCGGGAGTGGGATTTGAAATCGAGGGGAGACCTCGTTTCCTACGCCCAGAGACACGGTATTCCCGTCCCGGTGACTCCTAAAAAACCGTATAGCTGTGACAGGAATTTGCTTCATACCAGTTATGAGGGAGGAATCCTGGAAGACCCGTGGGACGAGCCGCCCGAAGAAATGTTTGAGATGACCGTTTCTCCGGAGAAGGCTCCGGATAGACCGACCTACATCGACATAGACTTTGAAAAGGGCGTGCCCATAAGCATAGACGGACATGAGCTTTCGCCGGTAGAACTCCTCTACCGGCTGAACGAGATGGGAGGCAGGAACGGGATAGGCAGGGTGGACATGGTGGAAAACCGGTTTGTGGGGATAAAGTCCCGAGGGGTATATGAAACCCCCGGCGGTACGATACTCCATTCAGCGCATAGAGCAGTTGAATCTATCACCATGGACCGGGAGGTCATGCATCTAAGAGATACCCTAGCCCCCAAATACGCCGAGCTTATTTACTATGGCTTCTGGTATTCCCCGGAGATGTCCATGCTGAGAGCGGCCATAGACGAATCACAAAAGAACGTCACCGGTACTGCCAGGATGAAAATTTATAAAGGAAATGTATCGGTCGCTGGAAGGCGTTCTCCCTTTTCCCTATACCAAAGGGACCTGGCCACATTCGAAGAGGACAAAATATACAATCAAAAAGACGCAACCGGATTCATCAGGCTTAATGCATTGAGGCTGGCGGTCAAAACCCTATTACAGAAAGAGTAATAGCTAAACGGCACACCTTTATGCACCCAATATCAGAAAAATCTAAAAGAGCGCTTTCGCGAGCACCGGTGGTTATAGGGAGGCCATTTATGGCGTCTTTGGAAAATGTTTTAGGTAGAATAAAATCCATGAAAACCTCTGATTTTGACTATCACCTTCCTAAAGAGTTGATACCCTTCTATCCCCTTGCCAAGAGGGAACAGTCCCGGTTGATGGTTGTAAGGAGAGGGGATGGAGAAATAGGACATCGAAGGTTTTACCAGTTGCCCGGCTTACTGAAAAAGGGCGATCTCCTCGTGCTTAACGACACAAAGGTCATACCGGCCCGGTTATTCGGTAAGCTAAGTAACGGCGATAGGTTCGAGGTTCTACTTACCGAGAGGGTAAATCCCCGTCTATGGAAAGCGATTATGAGAAATCCCAAACAAGGTGTTTCGGTCGAATTCGACGGAGGGTTAAGGGGCCGGGTTCTTAAGAATGGGAAAGACGAGTGGTTGATTGAATATGAGGTGAATGCCGATGATTATGTAGAGCAATATGGCAGGATGCCTCTTCCCCCTTACATCGAGCGTGAACCGGAAGATAGGGACAGGGCTTCTTACCAGACCGTTTATGCGGAGAAATATGGAGCCATAGCCGCCCCGACGGCGGGCCTTCATTTCACCAAAGAGCTTATTGATGAAATACACCGAAGCGGGGTGGAAGTTCGCTATGTAACGCTACACGTAGGGGTAGGAACCTTTAGACCGGTCAAGACAGATGATATTAGTGAACACAAGATGCACCCGGAACACAGGGAGATTCCGGAGGAGACCGCTCTTGCCGTGAATAAGGCCAAGAGCGAGCACAGGAGGGTAGTTGCTGTCGGGACCACTGTGGTGAGGACCCTCGAATCGGCAGCGGATCAAACGGGCAGGGTAAGAAAAGAGAATGGACCTACGGACCTTTTTATCTACCCCGGGTTTCGTTTCCGGGTAGTCGATGCCTTAATCACAAATTTTCACCTCCCCCGTTCCACACTCCTTATGCTTGTTTCCGCTTTTGCCGGGAAAGAGCTTATTTTCAAGGCGTACGAAGAGGCCAAAAGGGAAGGATATAGATTCCTCAGCTACGGCGATGCTATGCTAATAATTTGAAGCCTTTCATGAAAAGTGGTCTTATTCGCCGCTGTTCAAAATAATAAAAAATCAAGAAATCCATCGTTTTAAACAAGGCTTTTAGGCGGATAAAAAGGCATTTCTCAAATCAGGCTGCTTTCTTTTATCTTTCTCGTGTAAATGCTGTCCAAATCATATCCGTTCAACCAAGCCGTGTATGCCCTGATGAGATTAGTTTTTAGAAATGGGATTGCTTCGTTCGTGGAATTTATCCCTTCGACAAGCTAGATAGGGTTCCGAATAAGTACATTTGGCATCCTTCGACGGGGCTCAGGATGAGCGGATGCAAGCATCCGCTGTTAATCAGGAATAAAAGACCCGTTCGTCCTGAGCCCTTCGATTTCCTCAGGACAGGCTTGACGAAGGACGGAGTCGAAGGGGAAACACCTCAAAAAATTCTATCCTTTCTTTTTGCGGTGAAGCAATCTCTTATTTTGGAAAAGTTAGGTGCTTAATAATAAATCAAGTCAGGTCAATTCATATTGTAAAACCCTCTTGATTGTCGGAGTGGGTGTCGGTAAAAAAATAATATGAAAAGGCCTGGCTTGTAGACCGCGAACTTTCAGTCTGAGTATCTTTCGACTAATTCCTTATACATACATCTATTCAGGCATAAAAGTAAGATAGAAAGATGTAGTACGAGTACATTGGTGCTAGTATAAAAGTACTATTGATTTAATTTTAATCACCCTGTAATAAACTTAAGAGTAAGTTATGGAAGCGGCCTGCGGACTCAGTACAATTGGACATAAAACTGCGAACTCGGTTTATCAACGCTTCAGGTTATCTCCCCGAAATAGATCTGGAAAAGCTTCACAAATGAATCATCTCTGAAAATTAGGGTCTTATACTGGTACTGTGATGGACGGTTAAATTACGGTTAAATTAAAGAGTTTTTTTGGACTCAATCTCACAGTCAAAGGATGTGTGCCCATAGTTGACGATGAAGTTGGCGATATAATATAGTTTAAAAGAGTAAACATGGAGAAGAAATACAAACGATCCCAGGGGAAAAAGGGTCTCCTGCAGAGTGAGGCTGGTGAAGTCTTGCGCAGACGCGCCCCGAGATTATTAGACTATGAGCCAGCAAAGGTAGATGATTTTTCTAAGGCCGACCTCTCCAGCTTAATCCATGAACTGAGGGTGTATCAAGCTGAGCTGGAGATACAAAACGAAGAGCTTCGCAGAATACAACTGGAGCTTGAGGAATCCTGCAACAAGTACCTTGACTTATACAATTTTGCCCCGGTCGGATATTTTACCTTGAATGCGAGGACAATTATTTTAGATGTCAATCTAGCCGGTGCGGAGTTGCTTAGAGCCGAGAAACAATTTTTGATAGGGAAGCGGTTTACTCGATATATTGCCCATAAAAATCACGACGTTTTTTACAGTTATCGAAAAAGGCTCCTCAAGACAAATACTCGAGAGTCTTGTGAATTGCAGATGCTCCGTAATGACGGAGCCACTTTTTATTCCAGGTTAGACAGCGTGGCCGTATTTAATTCTGAGGGGAATTTCGTTCATTTTAGAATTGCAATACTCGATATTACCGAACAAAGGCAGTCCAAGGAAAAGCTCGATAAAGCCTTGGATGAGCTAGAGATAAGGGTTAAAGAACGAACGAGCCAGCTTCTAAAAACCAACGAGGCTTTACGTGTAGAAATCTCAAACCGGGTCAAAGTTGAAGAAGAATTAAAAAAAAGCCTGGACTATATTTCCAAGAGGAACCGTTACGAGTCGATAATGAGCCACGTAACCCAGGCTGTACATAAATCCATTAATCTTCAAGAGGTTCTGGAAAACGCCGTAGAGTCCATGATCAAGAACATAAGACAGGCCAGCCATATCGGTATTTATCTGGTCGAAGGAGAGTGGTGGGATTCAACTTCCTTCCCCCGGTTAAACCTGGTGACCTCGGCTCAAGGTCCACCGACGGCGGTTTTGAAGGCCCATAGAGGTTTTCCAGATTGGTTTGTAGAACAGACGGGGAGAATCCCCTATCCTAAGGGCTATACCTGGAAGGCGATATTAGAAGGAAAGGCTCTTTATTGCGGCGACGTAGAACGGGACACAATCATCGGACCGGCAGGCAAACAGGTTGGCACGAAAAGCTATTTATCCACGCCTATCTTTTTTGGGGATAAAACTATCGGTTGTGTGAATATAAATTCTCTGCAAAAACATGCCTTCGATGAAGAAGACATAAAGTTAATGGAGGCTGTGACAAAGCAAATCGGAGTGGCTTTGACCCGTGCGAAGCAGGCCAAGGAACTGAAAGCCTTGAATGAAAGGTTAAATGAAAGAAACAAGGACTTGGAAGTAGTAAACGCCATTACTCAAGCCATAAACCAGTCATTTGACCTTCAGCAGATTTACCGGGTTGCCTTGAATAAAATCCTCGAGCTAGAAAATGTGGACGCGGTGATGGTTTATGTGATAGACGAAGAAAAAGATGAAGCAGTGCTTCAAGCTCATGTAAATCTTCCCGAGGATTATATAAGAAGAGCGGGAAGAATTCCCTATCCTAAAGGATTAACCTGGAAGGCTATTAATGCCGGCAGGGTAATTAATATCGAGGATGCCCAAAAGGACCCGGATACCGGGCCGGCCGGTAGAGACCTGGGACTCCGTGGCAGCTTGGGCATACCTATATTTCTCAAAGAAAAAGTCATAGGGGTTATTTGGTTTGCTGCGTATAAGGAGCATAAATTTAATGAAAAGGAGATAGGTTTACTTTCCGCCGTTGGTAACCAGATCGCTATAGCCATAGCAAAGACGGAGCAATACCGGGAATTATCCAGAAAGAATCGTTATGAGCCTGTAGTCGGCAGTGTGACCCGGGCAGTGCATCAATCCATCGACTTACAAGACGTCCTGGAAAATGCCGTCGAGGCTATGAGTGAAGAAATAGAGGGAATAGACAATGTCGGTATCTACTTGGTAGAGGAAGAGGAAGCTGTCATGAGAGCTTACCGGGGTTACCCCGGCTGGTTTGTCGAACGTTTAAGAAGAATACCTTATCCGAAAGGCTTTACATGGAAAACGATAATAGAAGGCAAGCCAATATATTGTGCAGATACAGACCAAGATACGATTATCGGTCAAGCAGGAAGGGACCTCGGAACAAAAAGTTATGCGGCCATGCCCATTAGGTTCCAGGACGAGACGGTAGGGGTTATAAATATTAATTCCCTGAAGAAGAATGCATTTCGAAAGGAAGAGCTAAAGTTGCTCGAAATCATAGCGCAACAAATAGAGATAGCGATCAATAATGCTCAGAAGGCAGAGGCGCTCAGGGAAAGC
Source organism: Thermodesulfobacteriota bacterium (assembly GCA_035559815.1). Classification (NCBI taxonomy): domain Bacteria; kingdom Pseudomonadati; phylum Thermodesulfobacteriota; species Thermodesulfobacteriota bacterium. The sequence goes on along the minus strand of DATMAT010000025.1, from coordinate 17,272 downwards.
GAGAAAAGATTCAGAAGCATGGCCGATGCAGCTCCAGTTATGATATGGATGTCGGGGGTCGATAAGCTCTGGAGTTACGTCAACAAGGGCTGGCTGGAGTTTACCGGAAGGACTTTGGAGCAGGAACTGGGCAGTAGTTGGGCTGAGAATTTGCACCCCGATGACCAAGAACGGTGTTTAGACACCTATTTTGCTGCTTTTAACGCCCGTCAGGAATTTGAGATGGAATACCGTTTGAAGCGGTTTGATGGGGAATACCGGTGGGTCTTAGATAAGGGTGTGCCCCGGTTTCTTCCAGACGGCAGGTTTGTTGGATTTATGGGTTCATGTATCGATATTACCGAAAGAAAGAATGCGGAGGAGAGACTGAATAATTATGCCCGGCAACTGCAGAGTCTGTCCCATCGCTTGATGAGTGTACAGGAGATCGAACGCCGTTTTCTAGCTAAAGAATTGCACGACGAAATAGGCCAGGTGCTGACGGTGGTGAAGATTCACTTGCAGGCTTTGCGAGGTCTCGGGGAGAATGATTCCTACATAACCCACCTGAAGGAGAGCATGTCGGTGGTTGATAAGGCTTTAAGACAGGTTCGGGATTTGTCGCTGAATTTAAGGCCCTCGATGCTGGATGACCTGGGGCTGGTCGCTACCTTGCGGTGGTATATAAATCAGCAGGCGCAGTTGGGAGGGTTTGTGGGGGAATTTAACGCCAGCCCGGAAAACATGCGTTTTGAGCCGAATCTTGAGACTGTTTGCTTTCGCACCGCGCAGGAGGCGTTGACTAATGTTTTACGCCACGCAAATGCAAAGAGGGTATCGGTAGAGCTAAGGCAGCATGATAGCATGCTCGAACTGGTGATTCGCGACGACGGAATAGGGTTTGACCTGGATGCGGTGCAGGAAAGGATGGCTCGCGGCTTGAGTTTCGGCCTGCTCAGTATGCAAGAGCGTGTCCAGCTTGTCGGCGGTAGGATTGAGATCAAGACAAAGCCAAATAAGGGAACCATGATTAGAGCTTACTTTCCACTAAGCTTTGAATCTTAAAACAGCTATAGCAAAGAGAATCTTATGACCAAGCCGATTCGAATTTTACTCGCGGATGACCATAACCTCGTGCGGGCCGGGATTCGGTCGTTAATACAGAATATAGACGGTATGGAGGTTATAGGGGAAGTGGGTGATGGCCGCAATGCTCTAAGTTTCATCGAAGCTTATCGGCCGGACATAGCTTTAATCGATATTTCTATGCCTGGTTTGAACGGCTTGGAGGTGACCGCACGCGCAACAAAGGAGTTCCCGGAAGTGGGTGTTATAATCTTGTCTATGCATTTAAATGAAGAGTACGTGCTTCAAGCATTACGAAGCGGGGCATCCGGCTATCTAGTGAAGGGCGCGGACCAGGCCGAGCTTGAAATCGCTATCAGGGCGGTTGCCGGTGGTCAGACCTATCTAAGCCCGGGTGTGTCCAAGCATATCGTGGCCGATTACTTACAGCGAGCCGAAGCCGGAGGCACTTCCTTAAATTTATTAACGCCGCGGCAGCGCGAAATTCTACAGTTGATTGCCGAGGGCTGCTCGACCAAAAAGATTGCCCGTATGCTTAACTTGAGCGTCAAAACCGTGGACACCCACCGCACCAAGATGATGGAGCGACTGGATATTCATGATATTGCCGGCTTGGTGCGCTATGCCATCCGCATGGGGATAATAAAGCCGGAGTAATTCCCGAATTCCCAATGATTAAGGGTAACAATGAGAACAATCATACTAAAATCGCTGTGGGCATCTGCCCCAGAAAACGACCTATTGCTGTCCAAGATAATTAGAAACCAACGATTCACTTTCGTAAGATAAGGTCTTTAGATAGATAAAAACGTCTTTTTAAAATCAGTTTCCCGTCGTCTATGTTTGCTATCCAAGCGCTATCCTAACTCTATTCATGTAAATAGCCATTCCACCCTGTGTTTCCGCCCTTAGTAAGGGTGGATTTAAAGAGGGGTTGTTTCTTTTCCATAATTGAAGTCCTTAGTTTACCATCGGGTCGGCTCTGACAATAAATCTCTTATTTTGGACAGGTTTAAAAACGGCGGACACTACGAGTTGATCAATTCCCCCTTAATTCTAGCTAGCTATTTCAATTAGGGTTTTTCCCCAATCAAACTAAGGTTTTTCCTGATTTTATTAAGAGATGCGGTGTTATAGAATAGGGACGTTCTAGCTCGAGAGTGCTTGCACTGGTACTTATACCTTGCGACGCGCAGTCCGGTGTCCAACACCAGATTGTAAACGGGAAAGGGCATTTCGTGATTAGGGAACTTCGCATCTTGTTATTGGAGGATAATCCTGCCGACGCAGATTTGATTAGACACGAGCTCAGTAAGGCAAGCACACAGTTTTTATTAAGACAGGCGGACACTGAAGAAACCTATCTCAAAGAACTCAAGGAATTTGCACCCGACCTTATTCTCTCGGACTATACGCTTCCATCGTTTGACGGCATGTCTGCATTGGCTATAGCCAAGGAAAAATGCCCCGAAGTGCCATTCATATTTGTCACCGGTTCGCTAGGGGAAGAAACGGCGATTGAAACCCTAAAAAGCGGTGCGACTGATTATGTCCTTAAAGATCGCCTCTCCCGGTTAGTGCCTTCCATACATGGGGCATTGAAGGAAGTGGAGGAAAGGGGCATGCGCAAAAAATTGGAAGAGCAATTGATTTATAATGCCTTCCACGATGCCTTAACCGGTGTACCGAATAGAAACTTATTCTTAGATCGGTTGAATCAGTTAATCAGACACGGCATGAGGCGAAAAGACTACTTGTTTGCCGTTTTATTCCTGGACCTGGACCGTTTCAAGAAAATCAACGATTCTCTAGGGCACAGGATTGGGGATCTATTGCTTAGAGCGGTTGCGCAAAGGTTGGAAGGGTGCCTGCGTTCTAACGATACCGTGGGCCGCCTGGGTGGCGATGAGTTTACTATTATACTCGATGACATCAAGGACATTAGCGATGCCATACGGGTGGCTAACCGTATAAGCAGGGAAGTCAACTTGCCCTTTAATCTCAACGGTCACCGGGTATTCACCAGTGCCAGTATTGGAGTAGTCCTTAGCTCGGCGGGCTACGAGCGTACAGAAGACATCCTGCATGATGCTGACCTGGCTATGCTTCGGGCCAAGTCGCTTGGGGGAGGGCGATACGAGGTTTTTGACCATAGCATGAGGGACATGGCAGCAAAGCTTCTGGAGCTGGAGGTTGACCTTCACCAGGCAATCGAGCGTCAGGAGTTTGAGCTTCATTACCAGCCGGTCGTGTCGTTAGACAACGGTAAAATAACCGGGATCGAGGCTCTTCTTCGCTGGCGACACCCGAAGCGCGGACTGTTATTACCAGCGGAGTTTATTCCGGGTGCGGAAGTAACTAGATTAATTATTCCGATAGGAGACTGGGTGCTGAGAGAGGCGTGCCGACAGGCTCGTGTGTGGCAGGATGAATTTTATAGAAAAACCCCTTTCTCCATGAATGTTAACCTATCCGGTAAGCAGTGTACCCAGTCTAATCTCGTAGACCAGGTCGAGCAGGTCCTTAAAGATACCGACCTGGACCCTTCCAAACTGAGACTGGAGATCATAGAGGATGCAATTACGAAGAATGCTCATTGTGTGACCGGTATCTTACGGCAATTGAGGGCATTGGGGGTTCGGTTAAGCCTGGATGACTTTGGAACCGGATATTCATCCTTTGGCTCATTCAACAATCTGCCGGTGGACACATTAAAGATAGACCGTTCTTTCATCAAAGGGATAAACGGCGATGAAAAAGATTGGAATATTGTCCGGGCGATCATAATGCTGGCACATGGTTTGGGTATGGATGTTACGGCAGAGGGCATAGAGACCGCCAATCAACTAACAAAACTTAGACTGATGAAATGTACACACGGACAGGGCTATTATTTTTCAAAACCTATGGACTGTGAGAGTACCAGGGCGTTAATCGCCGCACAGCCTAGCTGGTAGATAAGGGCTAGAAGAAGACGATTGTTTGGATGGTGGTAATCATTTCTTGCCGAGGAAGCGATGAGTAACGGCAAAGGCCTTTATGGTCTCCGAATGGATGGTAGCGAGTTCCCGGTGGAGCAAAGAATACGAGAACAGGCTGAGCTACTGGACAAGGCTCGGGACGCGACCCAACTCAGCTTCATCAAGTTTTCATGAACCTGTGTGTTAATGCCCGCGATGCCATGCCCGATGGGGGCAAATTAAGTATTTTTATCGAGAATATCTTTATCGATGAAAATTACGCGCGTATGACCGCCGGTGCTGGGGTAGGTCCTTATGTCGTAGTCGGTTTTTCCAATACCGGAATCGGAATCCCCCCGGACAATGTTGGCAGGATATTCGAGCCATTTTTCATCACAAAGGAATACGGCAAGGGTACCGGGTTGGGGCTGGCCATAGTTTTTGGAATCATCAAGGGTCATGGCGGTTTTATAAAAGTCTATAGCGAGGTGGGGAAGGGAACGAAGTTTATGGTCTACTTGCCGGCTAGTAGATCGAATGAATCATCAAAAGCGGATGAAGACAATATACAAGCCCCTTCTGGAAATGGAGAACTGATATTGGTTGTCGACGATGAAGCCTCGATTTGCGAGATTACCAACATGACGCTGGAGAGATACAATTATAGCGCGGTCACGGCAAGGGACGGCCGGGAGGCTCTGGCCATTTTCAATAGGTATAAGGAGGAGGTAAGGGCGGTGATTGTGGATAATATGATGCCGGTTATGGACGGGGCGGAAACCATCGGTAAACTTAGAAAAATCAACCCGGCAGTTAAAATCGTCTCTGCCAGCGGATTTGACGAGAAGGATAAGTATAGCTGGGCTGGAAACTCCGATGCCCAGGTTTATTTATGGAAGCCTTTCACAGCAAAAGCGCTTCTCAAGGTTTTGCATGAGGTGCTCAGGGAAGCTAAAAAAGCGTAGCGCCGAAAAAAATCAAACCGGGCAGTTCGGAGATTAACCTCAAAAATGTCTTGGGTTTTTGGATCTGGATTTTGCTAAAGCAAACAGTGTAATGGCCTAAACAGAAGCACACAGCCTTATCTTTTAAATACGGTTTATTCTAACCTTCGGAAACAAAATATTTTTTAGTTCCTGGAAGAAGGAAAGATTTTTCTCTATTCCAGGAGCCGATCCGTCTTCTATTTTGATGGAAACTAGGTAAAACCCCTTCTGTTGTACCTTTCTTTTTGCCTCTGCCAATCTCCAAGCCCTTACCACGCCTATTTCCTTTCTCCCGGACGAGTTCAGGGCCACAAATTCAAAATTCTTCATTTTCCCTCCGTAAGTTATTGACCTGTAGATTGATTTGTTATTCGGTTACCGATTTCTGTTTTATATCAATCTCGTCGGATACACATTAATGTTCTTATTGCAACGTGCGTGCCATAATACCTGTACCTACTTAACCTACTATTATCAATTCAAAAACCATTCAATGACAGGGTTTTAATTACAGGCCGTCTGACCGGGTTGGGAAATTAACGGCAAAAAATTGTAAGGTCGGGTTTGCTCGAGCCGGTCGGTCTTACAAGCCCGGTGCATCCTCAAAACTGTGCTTCAATCAAGAACCTCTCTTCTATTTTCTAATTCCTCGAGCTCGCGTTTTTTGAGCTCGTCCATTCTTCCGCTAATGGCTATGTCTATGATCTCGGTGAGGTAGTTCGCCGATAATATCCTGGGGATTAGTACATAATCCGCCCCTTCCTTATACATCTCGATAGCGTTTTTGATCGTTTCCGCAGTGACAATCACCCTGGCCTCGGGGTTCAAGCTCTTTATATGCCGAAGAAGCCGGATATTGCTGGTTCCTCTCAGAAAATCGTCGGAGATGGAAGAAACTACCACCTTTGCCTCACGGATGTTTATTTCCTCAAGCGTGTCCATATGGCTTATATCGGCATAGACAAAGGGTATATTCTGAGCTTTGAGATTAGCTTCCACCTCCGGGCTGAAATCCACTACCAGAAGGTCGTCGTATCTCTTCTTCAAGGATTCCACCAGGGAACTTCCGACCCGGTGGCACCCTAGGAGGACGAGGCTTCTCCCCTTATGGTCGGCGCCGGGTGTTTCTGTTGATGCGCTTTCCCTTATTCCCATTCTCTTGAGGAGTTCGAGAAGAAATCCGCATATAGAATGGTTATTCAGGGTCATGTAGGTGGATATGGTCGCGGTAATTATAAGCACTATTGCCGTGAGCGATACGATATCCTGGGATATGTGCCCGAGTTTATAGCCGAGAGCGACGATTACCAGGGCAAACTCACTGATCTGGGCTAACGATATAGCCGATAGGATTCCAAACCTATAGCCGTACTGGAGGAGCCTCAGCGTGGGGATAATTGTGAAGAAACTGCTCAGTATGACAAAGAAGGATATCACCAGGGCCGAGGTAATTATCGAAGAAGAGCTTATGACCACCTGCATACCCAGGGAGACAAAAAAGAGGGTTACGAAAAAATCCCGGAGTGCCCTTATCTTGGCCAATACATCCAGGTTATAAGGGAAATTGGATATGCTCACCCCGGCTATCAATGCCCCCATGGCTATGGAAAACCCGGCTTTCATGGCCAGCCAGGATACCAAAAAACACCAGGAGATCGTGGAGAGGAGGAGTACTTCGGGCAACTTTGCCACGAACCTAAAGAGGGATGGAAGAAGATACCTGGTGGCGAGCATTGAAACCAGCACCAACGCCGCGCCTTTGGCCAGGGAGAAGGATATGGGCAGGATGGAGGGGTTGGTGATATTGGATTGCAGTCCCAGGACAAATATGCTTATCACGTCTTCTAGGAGAAGAATGCCTAAGGTGATTCTCCCGGCGATCGTATCCAGTTCGCTTTTATCCGATAGTAATTTGACCGTGACCAGTGTACTGCTGAAACAAAAGATAACGGCAACGTAGGCCGCCGTCAGGCCGGTATAACCTAGCCAAGTGGCCACGACGAACCCCAGGAGCCCGCATAATACCACCTTAACCAGCCCGGCTATAATCACCACCTTTCCGGCTTTTATCAGCTTTTTTAAGTCGATTTCCAGCCCGATTATGAACATCAGGAAGGCAAGGCCGAGTTCAGAAAGGACTTCTATGGAGTGCTGGTCCTTTATCAACCCCAGCCCTACGGGGCCAATAAGTATACCGGCGGCAATGTAGCCCAGTATGAGCGGCTGCTTGAGAATCTTTACTATGTACGCAAATAGCGTGGCGGTGATTACGGATAGGCCGATATCGACTAAGAGGCTGGATTCCATGTTTACTTATTCTAGCTAGGAGGACTAATAGGATACAGCTTATTTGTCTCTAATGAACCACCCTGCAATCCGCAGCGTATCCCAACATTTCCCCTCCCTTGATGGGAGGGGATGAAGGGGAGGGTGAACCTCCACCTTAATCCCTCCTCAGGGGGGAGGATGGATAAGGTAAACTGTGGCAAGCCGCAGGGAATTCTCGAGTTCAAGAAGAAGTAGCTATGCATTTAAGCGACTGTTTTTCCTAGCCTCGTCATCCGGGGCAGAGGCCGATTATAGTGTTGTTTCCTTCATCGGATTCCGGTATCTGATTGTTTGCGTCAACTCCGATTGTGTAGACGCAATTCGGAATGAAGCAGAAAGAGCCGGAGGGAACAGTGGTCCCAATATCGGCGTTAAGGTTGACCGATTGGCCCGGGGATAAAGAAGGTGTGGCTATATTGGCTGTAGCGGTGCCAGGGTTTCCGCTGTCATCCTCGGTGAAGAATACAACCTGTGTAACCGAGGCCGGGGCGGTAGTATTACCTTGATTGGTAACTGTAAAATCAACCCCGCACAGGTCGTCGATCGAAGGGACTAAATCAATGATCCTGCACGCTCCATTATCACATACTCCGGAAACGCCCCCGACCCGGCAGATCCTTCCATCGCAGTCAGGGTCGGCACAATCCACCAACTCATCCTCATCGTTGTCAATATTGTCGAAGCACAAGGACTCACTGGGCGGAGGAGTGGGGGTGGGTGACGGTGTCGGTATCACACACTCCCCGTTTTCACACACAAAGGAATCATCCTCCGGGTCGCACCTTTCTCCATCGCAATCTGGGTCAGCACAGTCCGCATTCCCGTCTTCGTTATTATCTATACCGTCGTCGCAGACCTCTCCTACCAGTTCAAGCTGTATAGTGGCGGTGTTGCTTGCTCCGGGGAAGACGTCTATGGTTGTGCTTCCTATGGCTATCAGGAGCCCATTTATATCTCTCGCTCTAACCGTGACTATTCTGTCACTTCCCACCGGGACGAAAATCCTCTCCTCTAAGGGAAGGTCGGTGACATCAAAGGTTCTCTCTATCGTAGGGAATCCATCCTCTATAGTAATGGTTATTATGCGGATGTCCTCGACACCCTGCCTGGTAGAGACCTGCTTGTATACCACCTCGCTCGATTCTACTTCCGGGAATTGAATAACGATCCTGACCGAGGCTTGACCAGTTCCTCCTCCGCTGCTGCCACCTCCGCAGGAAATAGCAGTAACCAGAAACAATAATAACAGATGAAGTCTCAAGCGGTCTTTCCTCATTCCTTATCTCCAAGCATCACTACGGGTTTATGATAACGTCCACCGGCGCTTCGTCATCAGGATTAACCCCAGGGAGCAGGTCGACCGGCTGGCCTGTGGGCACATCGCCAATAGTCGTCACCATACCCTCAGGCGGAACTGCCGGAGGGGGTTCTTTCCCCGGGTAATCTTCTTTGTATAATGAATCCCTGGGTGGTGCCTCTTCTAGGACCAGGGTCACTTCTTCCAATTCTTTCCTTAGCTCCGGCGTTATGGGCTTAGGAAGAGACGGATTCCCATCCGGTCCGATGATCGTAAATTCTCCGGATAGCAGTTCTACCTCCTCTGTAACCCCTCTTACCCTACCCTTGCCCTCGAGGACGAAGAATATGCCCCTATCTGCGTCTATGTAGACTATGGTTCCCTTTATCCCGATGACCCCTTTAGGGGTGGCGAATTCGACGTTAGATTCCTCGCCTTCAAAGGTTTGGATTATGCCTTTCAGTTTTCCCCGGAGTATGTTCGATAAGGACCTCCTGGTATTGGGAGTATAGACGAATTCGTTTATTTCATAAGTGGTATTTGCCCCCAACGATATAAGCGTATCGTCATTAAACAGGATTTTTACCCCGGAGTCCTCTCCTGTCTCAAACCTGTCCCCAAGATAGACCCTGGCCCCTTCCTCAACCGCCTCGCTCACACCATCTTCTCCTACCACGGTAACCTGTCCCCTGGCTGCGGTGACGATACCTATTGGCTCGGGCTCCTGGGCATGGGTATGAGCGGCGGCAAGGCCTAACACGAATATGGTCAGCGAAGCAATCCAGAATTTCGAGAGTCCATCCCGCATGTTTGTTACGCTCCTAAAATCTGGCGCTCAGTACGGCCGAGAATATGTTGGTTGAATACTTAAACGGCTCCGGCCCGGGAAAATCGCTGCTGGAGAAATTTTTGATGTACTGATAGCTCAGGTCTAATGATAATACCTTATACAGCTTCTTTGAAACCACGGCCCTCACCCCGATCTGATTGTCCACTCTGTCGAAAGGGTCGTTGTAGTAGTCTGCATTAAAATAATAAGTGTTGGTTAAAACCGTAATCCCATGGGGAAGGAATGAAACGGTTTCTAAAAAGACTTCCGGCGAGAAATAATCAAAGTTGCGCCTGCCGGTAATGTCCTTTGCGCTATTTATGGCGACGTTAATTCCCGGCCTCAAGAATAACTTCCCATCGCAGAGCCGAAATAGCTGAGCCAGGGTCAAATTGTTATTTGCGGCGTCTCTCTCCGGGAAATTATCGAAGTTGTCATACCTGAACTGATAAGAAAGCTCGGTCTGGGTGAGGCTTGACCATTGCACGGTCACTTTCGGCCTTACCGAGTTGCTCTGAGAGAAGAGGTTATCGGCCGGAGAGCCGCCCACGAAGATGATGTTATAAAAGTATTCCAGGTAAAAGGCAGTGGGCCTTTTACGCACGGAGACCGTTTTTTCTCCATAAATTCTGAAAAGATGACTTTGAACGTTGAAGTCTTCCAAGTCATGATTGAAAGAAAAATAGCCGGTGTAGTCCCCGCCTATAACCGCATCCGGTTTAAGATAGGGCTTATATCCCAGGTTCAAGTAGAAGATTGCCCGCGCTGCGCTCTGGTCGCTTATAATCTCGACGCCGTCCGGGTCGAGGACTACGTTTGTATCGTACTGAACACCCGAGCTAACCGTTCCATAGTATTTTTTGTTGAGTCTGGATATTAAGTCCAGGTACTCCTCGGAGGCAATCGCAAAATCCGTTCCCAACCCTAGCTCGCGCGCAGACTGAAAATCGCTTATAGAGGCTTGGTAATCGGTAAGCTTATAGCGGCTTAGTCCGGCGTAGAAACGGGCCTGAGTAGCCAGCTCCGGGTCAAGATTAGCCGCTTTATCCAGGGCGGTAATGGCCTCTTCGAAATTTCCGAGTTGGAACTGGGTGTAGCCCAGGTTGTAATAGGCAAGACCGTTTTCCGGCTCCTGGCGCACCGCCTCTTTAAATTCACTCTCGGCCATCTTAAGGTCATCACCCTTCAGGTAGGCGGTTCCCAGGTCCAAGTATATACCTCTAATGTTGGGGTCGAGCTCTTTTGTTTTTTCCAGATAGGTAATAGCTTCATCATATTTTTCTAGTCTTGACAGGGAAAGGCCCAGTATGTGATTAGCCGTAGCGCTGTCCGGGTTTTCTTCCAGGGCCAGTTTTAAAAAATTTACCGCTGCCTGGTAGTCCTTTTTAAGGTAAGCGGCAACGCCCTGGTTGAGTTTAAGCTCGAAATCAGCCGATACGGGGTGGGTAAAATAAACTAGTAGGAAGCAGGTTATAAGCAGCCTTCTGTAGCTCAACCCTCCTCTCTATCCTCCTCTAAGTTCAGCCGGAATTGAACACCTATTCGGGCCGACAAGTACGCTCCCAGAACTTAGACTGACTCTACAAGCTTCACCATTGGTTGTCAAGTGGATTTCTCGCTAGGGTTAACGCCCTTCCCCGGTATTTAGTTCATTCGCTCAAGGGCTCGTATTGGATGGCTATTACTTTTCCTTGGCGATATATATACCTTCCCATTCAGCCGGCGGCGGATGTGTAATGTACTGAGAACAGCGCTCGAAATAAACACTTGAAGGTACGTCATCCGGAAACGTTCCCAGAATATCGGCAAACCTGTCCCGGGCCTTGTGGAAGCTCCTCTCTCTGAAGAGAGAAAGGGCCTCGGAGAAGAATTTAACCAGTGTTCTCTGCTTGAGGTTCCCGGGATAGAAGTCAATGAGTTGAAATATGGGGATAGGTTTTTCTTTCCCCTTCACCTGTACCAGGTCGAGTTCCCTCACCAAGAAGGCTAGTTCGGGGGATTCAATGTTATCCAAGGTTGATTTGGTTAGGATTATCTCGGTGCCATAAATTTTGTTGAGACCCTCCAGTCGTGAAGCCAGGTTGACCGTGTCGCCTATCGCCGTGTAGTCGAACCGGACGTTTGCACCCATATTCCCAACGATGGCCTCGCCGGTGTTTATTCCTATGCCGATGGATATATGGGGCCAGCCTTTTTTGCTCCATTCGGTGTTGAGCTTCTCCAGTTTTTCGAGCATGTAGATAGCGGCCTGGCATGCTCTCTTCGGATGGTCCGGGACGTCGAGGGGGGCTCCGAAGATAGCCATTATTGCGTCTCCTATGTACTTATCCAGTGTGCCCCGTTCTTTCATGACAATTTGAGTCATGGGGCTCAGATACTCGTTGAGAATGGTTACGAGCGTCTCCGGGGGGATCTTTTCCGAAAAAGAGGTGAAGTTTCTTATATCTGAGAACAGGACCGTGATACTTCTCTTTTCACCGCCCAGTTTAAGTTTATCCGGGTCTTGCAATATACCGGCTACAAGCTCTGGAGAAACATAGGTGCTGAAGGCCATACGCAGGTAACGATTCCTCCTTTCCACAACGATGTTTCGATAACCCTCGAAGAGCACGTAGGCAAGGGCTAACGATAAACCCGGATAAATAAAGCTGAGTAGTGAATTGAGCTCAGTGAAAAATAGGTAATTAACTAAGGTGTGAAAGAGCACCGCGGCCGCAAAAATGACGAATGCGATGAATGTCTTCTGAACCCGCATAAGGAGCCATATAAGCACCATCGGTAAAATCAGGATTAAAGCCAGGTCCAGTGCCCTGGTAAGGGTATTCTTGATGAGGAATCGCCCGTCGAGTATGTTCCCGGCCACGGTAGCATGTATTTCCACGCCCGGAAGCACCGGGTCGAACGCCGTGGGTTTCACGTCCGAGATGCCTATCTCGGTTGCTCCTACGAAGACCAGCTTGTCCCTCAAGGCATCCTCCGGGACTTCGCCGGATATGACGTCTACAGCCGAATAGATGGGGAAAATGCCATGGGGGCCGTAGTAGTTGATGAGAAACTGTGCTTTTTCGTCTACCGGAATAGGCTCTTGCCCGACGTAGAGTTCCTCTACGCCGTAGGAAGCTACTTGAAGAAGTATGTCCTGTCCAAGGTAACGGCGAATGCCCTCCAGGTTGAGAGAAGGATAAATCTTGTCTTTGTATTCTATGAGCATCTGGGCGCGACGGACAACCCCATCCGTATCCGGAAAGGCGTTGAAAAACCCGAATCCTCCAGCATGGGCTCCTATTTCGCTTATATTGAGGTCTGCTGAGTCAAATTGTGTTAGAAACTCTCCTTTAGGCAGGCCCAGAAATTTTGTCAGCTTGATGCTGGAGTTATCGAGCTCTTTAAGCGATGAGGGAGAGGGTTTTTCTGTAGCATCCTTCCGAAAGAAATAACCGAGCACCACGTTTCCGCTTTTCTCCATGGCTTCACCGAGTGCGGCATCTGCATCCATGGATTCCGGCTCTGAAAACAATACGTCAAACGCTACCACCCTGGGCCTGTAATCCGTAAGCCTGTTCAAGAGTTCGGCCAGCTGGTGGCGTGACCAGGGCCATCTTCCTAGCTCATTGATACTCTTCTCGTCTATGGCTACTATAGCCACTTGGGGATTGGGTTCCACTGTTCCCCGCATCTTAAAACGCAAGTCGCTATATCGAAGGTCAATCTCCCTAAGAAAAGCGGCATTCCATATATAAAGGCATATAACGATTAAAGCGGATAGGAGACCGATGGCCAGTGATACGTATGAGAAAATTCTGGTGCCCTTTCTCGTGCCTTTCATCCGGGTATTAGGCATTAATTATACTGATGCAAAGAATTTACCGAAACCCGTGGGACATGGGATACTTAGATTGCATCACCAGTTCGAACATTACCCTTTATCCCATCCTCCCTATAATCCGGGAAGGATGGGACAATGAGTCTTGATGAATCAGGTTAAGATTCTCCCTGATTTGAATTGCAGAGCCTTTCAGGTTTAAGTTAAAGGTACTTATAAAAATCCGGCTTCCGCTTCTCCAAAAACGCACTTGCCCCCTCGATCATCTGCGGGGATTTAAGGAAGAACCTGGCCAGCTCCAGTCCGTGAGTTATCTGAGGAGAAGCCATGTCCGAGACGAAGTTAATCTGCAATTTGGCGATCCGTAGGGACTGGGGACTCATTTCCAGAAGCCTGTTGCACCAGGCGTCGACTTCCTCGTCCAATTTTTCCTTCGGCACTACTTTATTCACCCATCCCATTTGCTCTGCCTCCTTGGCCGTGTAACGGTTACAGAGATAGACGATCTCCCGGGCCTTCTTATCGCCGACGGAGTGTTGAAGCCCCTGAAGCCCGTACCATATAGGGCAGCTTCCCACGAGCGGCCCGGCCTGCCCGAATATGGAATCCTCGGAGGCGATGGTCAGGTCGCAGAGCATGTTAAGCTCGTTGCCCCCGCCGATGCAGAACCCGTTTACCCGGGCTATGATCGGTTTTCCGCAGGAGCGCATGGCCGTGGCCAGCCGGTAGTGCACCAGCATGTATTCCGCATCCACCTTTCTCTTGGGGTCGACTATCCAGGACAAATCTCCACCGGCAGAGAATGCCCTGTCTCCCGCTCCGGTAAGCACGATCACTCCTATGTCATCGTCCATCCATGCGTCTTCGATGGCTGTGGCCAGCTCCGCCCTTGTTTTTGAGTCGAGAGCGTTTCGCACCTCCGGACGGTTGATGGTGACGCGGGCTATGCGGTCTTTCTTATCATAAAGAACATAGTCGAACTTGAATGAACCGTTCTTCTTGTTTCCGCCGGGATTCTTCCTGTCGACTCCTTTTTTCTTGGTTTTTGATCTTGCCGATTTTCCTCTTGCCATATCGTCCTCCTTGTCTATGAATTTGTAATTTCTATTACCATTTTCGCATTAGAGAAGGGCTACTGTCAATAAAAAATTCTTTTAGAGTAGCGGGGAATTCCCGGTGATGTGGGATTTAGGGGTGTGTAGGCTATTTGAAATCCTCCTCATGAATTTGATTTGCCGGACTAGGATCCTTCGAGAAGTTTACGCAGGCAATGGTATGTGTTACAATTGTGTAACATCATGGAGGGATAACTATGGCATCAAAGGCCAGGACAAAGGGTAAGAATAAATTCATAACGATCAGGGTAGAACAAAAACTCTTAAAACAAGTGGAGAAGGTGGCAAAAGAGAGGGGCGTGGAAAAGAGCAATCTCATAAGGCAGGCAATTCAAAACTATTTCGGGGATAAAACCCTGCTTGATTTGCCACCGGGTATTAAGGAACAACTGGACAGATTATCTCGGGAAACCGGGATTCCCGGTGATCAGATAGTCATCGAAGCTGTACATAAATATCTATGGAGGGTGCGGGCCGATAGGGTCAGGGAAAAGCTTGTTCCTGCCGCCAGGCAGAAAGGTATAGTTACCGAAGAGGATGTCTTCAGAAGAATCTCATAAATTAAGAGCCTTTATTGATACTAACATACTCATGGCTGCGTTTATTACGGAAGGCCTTTGCTCGGAGATTCTGGAAAGGGCAAGAGATAGAGAATTCTTGGGATTTACATCTCCCTTTGTAATGAACGAGCTTAGAAAAGTTCTGGATAGGGAATTTAGTGAAAGAGAGTTTAGTCGGGCTAAAAAAGAGACTATGAAGCTTATCGAGGAAGCGCTCGAGATAATCAACCCCGATGAGACTAGTATAAAAGTGGAAGGAGTTTGCGAAAGAGACCCATCTGACAACAACATTCTTGCCGGCGCCTTGGCCTCAAGTGCCAAATTTATAGTTACCGGAGACTTGGATCTTCTGGATTTGAAAGAGTTTAAAGGAATTAGGATTCTTAAGCCGAGAGAGTTTATTGCTAAGCTTGAGGGGTTACCGTCCTCATCGTAGTCGAGAATTGTCAAGTCCCCTCTCGAGATCTGTCCTGAGCCTTGCCTGCCCTGAGCGTAGTCGAAGGGTCGAAGGAGGGGATTTAGGGGTGTGTATATCCTCCTATTTAAGTCGTAGCAAATCATCCAGAATGAGTACTTCAAGCTCAGTCACTCTTTGAAATACGGCATCGTTCGAGATAAATCCCGGCGCCTGGCTGGCCAAAGCTGAAGCGGCCTGCAGGGCGTCAGGGGTTCTCAGATTATATTCCGCCCTAAGTCGTGCCGCCAGGTCGGCGATCTCGAGCGTTGGCGCGATCCAATCCAGGTGTGGGTAGGTAGATAACAGAGAATAGAACTTATTGACCCGATCGATATCTGAAAGCTGATAGGGCCGGACGAGAAGTTCAAGCATTGTGATCGTGGAGGTCACAGCACGAGCCTTGGGTCTTTCAATCCAGAGAAAAATCGGCTCAACAAGCTTAAGGTACTTCGGGTTTTCTTCCACCTGGAAGATAAAGATGCTTGTATCAAGTCCGATCTTTCTGTGCTGTTTGAGGAAACCTTCTAGTCTTGTTAAGGTCACTTCCAGCCTTCTCTCTCCTTTTCCAGGTACTCGGGTGGATAAAGCCCTTTGGCAATTCCGGCGGTCGCCCTCGAATATTTCTTGGGTTTGCGAAGCAAAATAAGCGTATCGCCACGCACCACCACCAGCAGTTTATCGCCCGCCTTGACTCCCAGAGCATTCCGGGCCTCACGCGGTATCACTACCTGATTTTTGCTCGATAGCTTAACTTCATTCATATCATTTCTCCTTGCTTTACATTTTAAATAAATGTAAAGCAGAGGTCAATACTATGATTCCACAGTCTTATCGTAATATTCGTGGGAATGCAGCAAAGAGAGAATTACTTGATTCGATAACTAAAGACAAGGACAAGTAGTTATCCCGGGGGGGACTCTCATTTACGATGGACTTAGTTTTTAGGGAGGATTGTCAAGTCCCCTCTCGAGACCTGTCCTGAGCCCTTCGACTACGCTGGATAAACTCAGTCGAAGGAGGGGATATAGGGGTGTGTACACTATCTGAAATTCCCCTCTTATTTCAACACCTGGAAGGCAAACAATTGCTCAGCATCATAAGTTAGCTTCATACACGCCTGTTCGATAAGCAGTAATTACCACTGCAGGGTTCATACGCTGTTAATCTGAGTTCCTACGTTGTTAAAGAGGTAGAAATTCCACTCGATTGGCTATATCATCAAGCTCCGCTGCCTTAGCGATAATTTCTATATCACGGATGCAGGTTCCGATAGACACACGCGAAGGATGAGCATAGATTAGGCCGGTAAACGGATTACCTACTAGTTGCCGTTTTCTAGCTTCGATCAGAAGGTCATCGTCGAATGTGAATAGGACTCGTTTTGATGCAGTAGCACGCTCCAGCAACTCTGGGTCAGACAGATTAGCCGAGTTATCTTCTTGTGCGGTAAGAACATCAACACCACGAAGCCGTAAACCTACTGTAATGGCTCTGGGAATATGGACGTCCATGTAAATGGCGATGGCCATTACAGTAAACCTTTGGATTTTAACCTGGCAACTAAAGGTGATGGCCCGCTTGCCTGCCTGATCTTCTCCACGTTTTGCAGTCGGCGCTCCAGGTCTTTGTGGAGTTCTTCCAAGTGGTCCCAGTAATATGCCAGGGCTGAATAGATTTGCCCTAAAGTCAAATAAGGGTGCTGAAAGTGTAATTCCTCCGGACTCCAGCCGTAAGCAATTCTTTCAGCAACAAGTTCGACCACTTTCATAGTTGTTCCGGAGATGATGGGTGTTCCATCCTCACCAATTACAATATGTTCGTACCTGGTTTCTGCGACGGACATTAATAACTC
>DATMAT010000024.1 GCA_035559815.1 Thermodesulfobacteriota bacterium | reverse complement strand
ATTATAAAGTCCGCTGGACCGGTGAACGTCCCTTCGTAAGCCTCGATGAACAGCCGCCTCTATCCTATCATCTGGTGAACATGAACCACTACCGCCGGACTCTCTTCGAGGCCGACGTATTTAGCTTCAATTCCAGCCGCGGCTGCACGTTTCGTTGCAGCTTCTGTTGGGACCCGGTGCTGCACAAGAGGAAATGGAGGGCCATGAAGCCCAAGACCGTGGTGAATCACCTGAAGCAGATAGTAGATGATTACGAAATACGCGGTTTTAACTTCACTGACGATCATTTCTTTATCGACATGAAAAGGGCTTACGGTATTATGGAGGAAATCGTTCGAACCGGTCTCAACATAACCATCGGTAAGCTCCACATCCGGGCGGATACAATATGCAGGATGGATGATGACTTTCTTCAGTTGTTGGTCAGGGCCGGCGTCAAACGCCTCACAATTGGAGTAGAATCCGGGTCTCAAAGAATGCTCGACTTGATAAAAAAGGACATCTACCTTGAAGAAGTAATTGAGGCCAGCCGGAAACTGATACCGTATCCCATAGTTCCCGTTTATCTGTTCATGATGGGTATGCCCACCGAGACTCCAGACGAACTTGCTGATAGCATTCGTTTAGCCGAACAACTAGTGGATGAAAATCCGCGAGCATGTAAGAGTTTTAATATCTATACCCCCTATCCCGGAACTGAACTTTACCACGTGGCGCTTCAATACGGACTCAAGGAACCTGAGCGGTTGGAGGACTGGGCAAGTTTTAACTATCGACGTTTAGCCCTAGATGCTCCATGGGTGCCACCGGAGACAAGAAAACTGATCGAGGGATTGGATTTTCCGTTGATGTTTCTGGGAAAAGGACATTTCGTTATCCCTTACAAAAAGACAAACCCTATGGTGGTTGCGTTAGGAAGGCTATACCATCCCATAGCGATGTATCGCATCAAGCATTTAGATGTGCGCTTCCCTATCGAGACCAAGGTAGTTAAAGCTCTAGGTTTGTTTGGACGGCAGGATTAAAATTCCCCCCGCTACCCCATCAGTAAATGCACAATTGTAGGCTCATCTCCGATAACTGTATAAGCTGGTAAATGCTTTAGCTTTAGCTGAAAAGTGGACGATTCGAATCTAGTGGTGACCGTCCTTCGACCCTTCGGCGTAGCTCAGGGCGAACGGTTTTTTATTTCTCATCACCAGCGGGTGCATGCACGCGGCTCATTCCTTCGTTGTACTCGGGACAGGCTCCGAACGGTATTAATAGAGATAAATTCCCCTAGCTCTCTTAACAAGCTCATACTTTGACTCAGGAAAAATCACGCTACTGGGATACAGTCGCCAAGACCTGGCAGGAAGCAAGCCCGCAGACGCTCTGGCGGGCATATAACGACGCGGTCAATACTGCCTTATTCGGCCATTGGCTGCCTAATCATAAGGTAGATTTTCTTCTCAAAACCGATTTATTCGATGAGTCACTGGGCAAGGGATTATACCCCTTGCTGGAATTGCACGCCACAAGAGTAATCGGGATGGATATATCCGTTTTGACTTCTCGTTCGGCTAAATCTCGTCATCCCGGCTTTGCAGTAGTAGGAGGGGACGTCCGCCGCCTTCCCTTCGCCGACGGTGTTTTCGACATTATAGTATCCAATTCCACACTGGACCATTTTGAATCATCTGATGAAATCATAGATAGCCTGGGTGAACTTCTCCGGGTGCTTAAGCCGGGAGGGCAACTGCTCCTCACCCTGGACAACCTGGAGAATCCGGTCATCGCTCTACGCTCAGTGTTACCTTTTCGCCTGCTAAACCGCTTGAAAATAGTACCTTACTTTGTTGGAGCTACTCTCGGCCCGAACCGTCTCCGCGACCATCTGGAGTGCCTGGGCTTAATGGTCATAGACGTCAGCGCCGTGATGCACTTTCCCAGAATCTTGGCTATGGCCATGTCCCGTGTTCTGGAGGGTCATTCCGGGCTGAAAGTACAAGAAGGGTTCTTGAACCTTTTGATGTCATTTGAACGTTTATCCCGCTGGCCAACACGATTTCTGACCGGTTATTTTGTAGCGGTGAGAGCGATTAAAAAGAAATTTGCGGGTAGTTCCTTTGATCTCCCCGGAGAAAAAATAGGCTAATATAGATATTAACTTTTGACCGATCCGCTACCCTGTTGAATCCGTCGTTGCCCGGATCATCATTCGGATGAAACTTATAACCGGACATGAGTTTTGTTGGGGAATTAATTTCAAATGCTAATAACCGTATCCGAGGGCCCAGAAGTATTAGGTTACGTTGCCGTTGACTCAACCGTAAATAACCGCTCCCGCGGCGGACTGCGTATGTTGCCGGATATCGACAAAGAAGAAATGACCGGTCTGGCACGGGCTATGACACTTAAGTACGGATTTTTAGGGCTGCCCCAAGGCGGTGCGAAAGCCGGTGTGATTTACGACCCGGAAGCGCCAATAACAGAGCGACAAGAACGCCTAGCAAGGTTCGGGCAAGCTATATCCTCCATTTTGCGTAAACGCATCTATATCCCGGCCGCTGACATGGGTACTAATAATTCTGACATCCGACTTATGCTTAAAGCGGTCGGCGTAGAGGTTAAAGCGCGTGAATTGCGTGGTATTTCCTCAGGCTATTACACTGCGCTCACCGTTTTTGCCGCTGCTAAAGAGGCTCTTAATCATTTCGCTATCGACATACATAAAAGCAGTATAGCAATAGAGGGTTTTGGGAGCGTAGGAAGTGAACTGGCAGGGCTTTTCTACCAAGCTAAATCCCGTGTTGTGGCTATATCTACCTCCCGTGGAGCAATCTATAATTCTGATGGACTCGATGTAGAGCTACTCCGCAAACTATATGGCCAAGCGGGGAGCCATTTGGTGAACCTTTACCCCAGGGCAGAGCATATTGATAAATCGGAACTGCTCGAATTGCCAGTGGACCTGCTTAGCCCTTGCGCCCGCCATCATAGCATTCATCTTGGAAACGTCGATCGCGTCAAAGCCCTTATTATCTGCGCCGGCGCCAACAATCCGGTGACACCCGAAGCAGAGCGTATCTTATTCAACCGCGGGGTCATGTGCCTCCCGGATTTCGTGACCAATTCGGGTGGAGTGCTGGGGGGGACGATGGAGTTCGCATCCATAGACAGAGAAAAAATTGCCGACTTTATCGAACGCCGCATGAGCACCAGCATAGCCTGGCTAATCAACGAAGCGAACAGACAGGGAGTAATGCCAAGCGAGATTGCCGTGCCTATGGCACTTCATCGCTTCCGTCAAGTACAGAAAAAGTCTGAACGTCCTCGACTGGGCGACTGGCTATTCGGAGCCGGACTAGAGCTATACCGTCGCGGATGGATCCCGGGCCGGGTAGTTTCCTCCCTTTCCCTCCCTTACTTCGAGAAATCGATTTGTGAATTCAATAATTCTCCACAGGTATCTAATATATCCCTCACCAAGTACGAAAAATCCTTTTAAAAAATGAACGGAGGTTGACAGAAAATGAAGGAGAGGCCATTCAAAGTACTTGGTATCCAGCAAATCGCCGTCGGGGGTCTAGACCTTAAGACTCTTCGAAAGCTGTGGGTTGACACTCTCGGCCTTACCCCGACCATAACTTTCCAGAACGATACCGAGAACGTGTATGGGGAGATTGCAGTTGCAGGATTTGGTCCCTTTCATGTAGATGTTAACCTTTTGCAACCGATAAACCCGGAGAAAAGCCCACAGGCCCATAAACCGCCTCTTAACCACATTGGGCTCTGGGTCGATGATTTACATGCTGCCGTGGAGTGGTTGTCGTCGCAAGGTTTGGTTTTCACCCCTAGAGGAATTCGCCGGGGAGCAGCGGGTCATGATGTATGCTTTATTCACCCGAAGATGGGAGGCGAGGGTGTTCTGATAGAACTGGTACAGGCACCTCTCGAACTGATCGATCTTTGCCACCGCCTGTCATCCCGGCAGTCTCAGTGACCATACCGCTATGAATTAGTACGGTTCTCTTAGTCGGCATTTGTAAACGGTCTTGCCGAATAGTTTATCAAAGATAGGCTTAAAACTGTAGAAAGTATTATGAACCAGCACCAGTCCATAACCAAAAGCCCTAGTTCCTGGAGTTCATTTGATAATGTGATAATCGGAGCCCGTTTTCTAAGCAAGCTCCCTTCGTTCCTCCATCACAAAATCGGTCTACAGGAAGCGAGAGCTATCCTGCGCCGTCGCTTTGAGCAGAGAGAGAATTCCTTCTTGGCCACTCTTAAACAGTCTGTCTATGAGTACCCGGAAAGCCCATACCGGCAACTTTTAAAGCTAGCCGGCTGCGAATACGGAGACTTAGAAGAGTCGGTAAAAAAAGAAGGTATTGAGGCGGCCCTTCAAATGCTTTATCGTCAAGGAGTATACCTCACCGTCGATGAGTTCAAGGGTCGACAGCCAGCTATAAGGGGAAGCACAACGATATCTCTAGGCCATGAACTACTACGTAACCCGCTCGCGGTCTTTCACATCCCCGCCCGAAGCGGCGGAAGTCGGAGTTCGGGGACACCTGTACTTATTGACCTGGATTTCGTCAAGGGCTGTGGTGTTAATACCTCCCTATTCCTCGAAGCAAGGGGAGGGTCCAAGTGGCATAAAGCGACCTGGGAAACCCCCGGTGCTGGGGCTAGGTTCCGGCTTCTCAAGTTTAGCAGCTTCGGTAATCCGCCGGTTCGCTGGTTCTCACAGGTAGACCCGGCTGCACCCGGGCTGGACTCTATCTTCCGTTGGAGCGAACGTGCTATGAGATGGGGAAGCCGGCTAGCTGGTGTTCCCTTGCCGCGCCCATTATACGTCTCTCTTGGTGACCCGCTTCCTATAGCTAAATGGATGACCGAGGTTTTACAGTCTGGCGACACCCCTCATCTTTTTACATTCCCCAGCTCTGCAGTGCGTCTTTGCCTGGCGGCATTGGAAAACGGAATTGAACTCCGAGATGCCCAGTTCCTATTAGCGGGAGAGCCCATTACAAGTGCCCGCCTAGATGTAATACGCCGTGCCGGTGCCGAGGCTCTGCCCCGTTATGGGAGTATGGAGTGCGGACCCATTGGCTACGGCTGCCTTGCCCCGGCAGCCTCTGACGATGTTCATTTACTACACGACCTCCATGCGCTCATTCAACCGGAATCAGATGAAACGCTCCCCAGACTACCTCAAAATGCTCTCCTAATTACGTCACTCCATCCCGCATCGCCTTTTACCCTGCTTAATGTCTCTATGGGCGACCAAGCTGTTATTTCCAGACGGAAATGTGGCTGTGCGCTGGAGGAACTTGGTTGGACTACGCACCTGCACAACATACGCAGTTACGAAAAGCTTACCGGAGGAGGGATGACCTTTTTGGATACGGATGTAATCCGCATTCTCGAAGAGGATTTGCCGGCCCGCTTTGGCGGGTCAGCCACAGATTACCAACTCCTAGAAGATGAGACTGAAGATGGCCAGCCCATTCTGCGGTTACTCGTGCATCCAAAACTCGGGCCGCTTGATACCAATGCTTTATCAGAAGTCTTTCTCAGCACTATTGGCTCCGGATCTCCAGTAGAAAGAATGATGGAGTTCATGTGGCGCGATGCCAGTCTACTCCGTGTAGAGCGCCAAGCCCCTTTTACTACCCGTTCCGGCAAGATTCTTCATTTGCATCTTGGGCAGTCAATAAACAAAAGTAGGTAATCCACCACCATGCCTTCTTCTCTACCCATTTTAACATTCCATGCCCTTGATGATCGACCCTCGGTAACCTCATTCTCGCCGCGAGTGTTTCGTCACGGCATTGCTAGGCTTCATGAGAATGGATACAAAACCCTAAGGTTAGCCGAGGTTGTAAGTTATCTGGAAGAAGGAAAGCCTTTCCCAGATCGGTCCATTGTTATAACCTTCGACGATGGGTATCGAAGCGTATTTGATGAAGCCTTTCCAGTGCTACTGCGGTACAATATGACTGCCACGGTTTTTCTCACGGTGGGGGAAAAGAGCAATTCAGGACTCAACGGCAGGCTCCCTTCCCTTGGAAAGCGCCAGATGCTATGCTGGAAAGAGATAATGGAGATGCATCAGTACGGAATTGATTTTGGGGCCCATACCCTTACCCACCCAGACCTCACTCGCTTACCTTTCGAGCATGCCCAATCTGAAATCCTTGATTCTAAGGTCATAATCGAGGATACACTGAGTGCGCCTGTTTCCTGTTTTGCATATCCCTTCGGGCGGTATGATGAACGAATCTTAGAAATAGTGAAAAAACACTTTTCCTTTGCCTGTTCAGACAGGCTTGGCCTTGCCTCTTCTGGTAGCAACCTTTACGCGCTGGAGAGGGTGGAAGCCTATTATCTAAGAAGCGAGCGGCTTTTCGATATAATGTTGACAAACCTATTTCCCTGGTACATCCGGGCGTGCAGCATCCCTCGCCAGATTCGACGCGCAGTCAAACTCAGTTTATGAAAATTCTTTTTATCTAGCGTCATACAAATACAACGGAATAACAACACATGTCCGGTCAAGCCTCAGGATTCAAAGAAAAATTCGACCCGGGGAAATGGAGCGATATTTACGACTCCTCGAGAAAAAGCAACAAAGATTTTACATTCAAGCATGGTAACGAACTTGTAGAAGATATATGCTCTAGAGTAAGCCGGCCAAATGAGTTGTGGCTTGATATTGGCTGTGGTACTGGATATTTGTCGGCAAGATTGTCCGAGATGGGTTTATCCGTAATCGGAGTGGACCATGATATAGAGATGATAGAATTCGCTAACGAGCGTTTCCTGGACCATCGTATGACGAATAGGCCGGTATTCATAACGGCCAAAGCGGATTCCCTTCCTTTTGACGATGACACGACAGACGGTGTAGTAGCTGTCTCTCTGGCGGGTTGCCTATCATCTCCAGACGAGTTCTTCCGAGAGGCTCATCGGGTTCTCCGCAAAAACGGTTTTGCCATTATTACATTCACAAACCGGGCCAGTCTACTGATTAAGATAAATTGGTGTTTGAATAAGGCGTCGTATATGATTAGAAGACCGGCCCATAGCGATGGTCAATACAGAGTTTATGCTTGTGCGGAGGTAGTGGATAAACTCGAGAAGGCCGGTCTCAGGGTTATTGATGTCAGGTTCTACAATTTTTTTCTCAACGTGGGAGATTTGATGATTCCGCCCAAGCCGTTGGCAATATATTGCGAGCGTTTGAACAAATACAATATAAGTCACCGGTTGGGAGGAAACTTTATTGTGGTAGCGCACAAAATATAGCGAAACAAACAGAGGATTTTGAGATTACGTGAGCAAATAAAGAAGGAGGATTCATCAGTGAACAAGGTCTCTTTTTCTCTTTTGAGAGGCGTCTGTCAGATACCGGCGTACGTTGCGTACGAAAAGGGATTTTTTCAAGACGAAGGTCTTGATGCAAATTTAAACATCGAACCTACTGCATGGATGGTTCCACACAAACTGGTGAACGGCGAAAGTCAATTTGCAGTTATTCCTTGGACCAGGGTTGCCGCCGCGGAAGATAAAGATATACCGCTGGTGTTGATTTGCGGCTCCGGCTTTGAAGAAGCGGCCATAGTTGTTCGGAAGGAAATAAACCCATCAGAGGTGAAAAAAGTCGCCGTCCCGTTGCGAGGGGGCATGAAAGATTTAACGGCGATGGGGCTCATTGAGAGCTTGGGATGGAAGGACGTCGATCTTATAAGACTACCTTCCGGCGATGGGGCAATTATATCTTTATTTGGCCAAGGAGCGGATGCTGCTTCGATGGTCGAGCCCTACGCGACGATGATGGAAGCATTGGGTGTCGGAACCGTCGTAAAAAGAACGGGAGATGTATGGAAAGGGGCCCCCGGATGCTCTTTAACAACAACCATGGAGCTAAAAGAGACTTCTCCCCACCTGACGCAAAAGGTGGTCAGGGCATTTGCACGTGGGATTAAATTTGTCAATGAAAGTCCGGACGAGTCCGCCCAAATAGCCTCCCGCTACATCGGCGTCAATACCGGCTTCATTCGGAAAGCCCTGAATGTAAATAGGCCCGATATGAATGCAGTTAGAAACAAAGGAGCCATGGAAAGGGTACTTTCTCTCATGATGAAACTGGGCTACATTCGGAAGATTCCCACAAATTTCAGTGACTTAACATTTCTTGATGAGGCAACGAAAGACCTTAAGTTAAGGTAATTTCGACGCAATTTCTACTTAAATAAAGAATTGAGATTAGTTAAACGTCTGAACAACGAGAATATATTGTTCTTTTTAGTTTTGGTAATTGGCGTTCTCCTTCGCTTCAGGCATCTCACTTCGGGATTAGTAGAATCCCATAGCTGGCGCCAAGCGGATGTTGCCATGATTGCTTCAAACTTTTATAGTAACGGCTTTGACATCTTTCACCCTCAAATCGATTGGGCCGGGCCCTTTCCCGGATATATTGGAATGGAGTTCCCACTCGTGCCTTACCTGATGGCTTTGCTATATGCTTTATTCGGCGAACATCTATTTCTTGGCCGCCTTCTCTCTATCAGCTTTTGTGCTCTATCAGCCTACTATTTTTATCTATTAGTCAGGAGCTATTTCACCAAACGAGCTGCTTTAATTAGTTTATTTTTTTTCCTCTTCTCTCCGCTTAGTGTATTTTTCTCCAGAACCCTGATTTCGGATAATGCGATGCTATGTTTCTCCATAGGGGCTATATACTTTTTTTCTCAATGGACGAGAAATGAAAAAACACTGCATTTCGCCCTATCTCTCATTTTCGCTATATTTGCACTACTGGTGAAAATTCCCGCTGCAATCATTGGACTGCCAATTGCATACTTAGCCTGGAATAAATTCGGATGGTCGTTTCTAAGAATGATTAGACTTTGGGTCTTTGGATTTATGGTGGTAATTCCATCTATTCTTTGGTATGTGCATGCATTTACGTTGGCCAGGAATAATTACCCATTCGTCATGTTTGGAGAAGAAAATTGGGTCTGGTATACCGGGTTCGGGACCTTTCTAGAGGCAGCATTATTGAAGAAAGTGTTCGTAAGATTGGCCGCCTTTTTGGTCACCCCTGTGGGCCTAATAATGTCCATAGTCGGTGCAATTATAACTGCATGGAATAAACCTGGCACTTATCTCTTTCACTGGTGGGTAGCAGGCTTTTTTGTCTTCTTTATCATCGGATTCCCGGGACAAAAGCACGAATATTATCAGTTGCAGTTATTACCCGGAGCATCCCTGTTCGCTGCCTTGTTCTGTGATGAGTTCATCAAACATAGAGGTGTATTCAAATCATGGATTCTGAAACCGGGCTTACAAACCGTTATTGTAATCTGCCTGGTCGTGGGATTCCTGGTTTCATCCTTAGCACTGGTTGAGACGCGATACCATTCTTCTATCGATAAAATCCTTCACGAAGGTGGGTTGTCAGTACAATCCATAGTACCGGCGAATGCTCTCATATTGGCCGCAGATTGGAATAATCCTGTACTTATACAGTCAAGCAAACGACGAGGGTGGCATTTCCCGGGCTTCAAGACCGATAATGATCGAGTACGAACATGGAGTGTCTCTATATTAGAAAAAAGGCGCACCGAAGGTGCTTCTTATTTTGTGGCACCGGTTAAATTAGATATGAATCGGCAGATTGCATCCGAGAGCTTTCTTCAGTTGTTTGGACGACGAATTTTGCCTCCTAGTGACCTGGATTTCCTCGAATCCCACACCACATTCAAAAAATACCTCGACAGCCGTTACAAAAAGGTATTGAGTAATAGATTCGTCGTGGTTTACGATTTGAGGGCAAATACGAATATGTGATCTTTTAAAAAAGAGTATTGATAACTTATCTAATCGATTTTTACAAGATTTGTTCACATAATACGATAAATAGTGTAGGTTAAACGAAGCTCTCCAGGAAAATGAGTCTTTACTACGGGAAATAATAGCAACATTTTAAGAGCTAGCGGTTGGCCAAATTAAATTTGATGGATGTACTTCTGCTGAATATAAGCTGAGGGAGGTAAAAAACATGCTGAGTGAAATTCTCGACACCGCAATGAAACCTATAGTCAGGTTTTTGCAATACAACTATGACGCTAAACCCATGCAACCTTTGGGCGTCAACAATACCATGAAAGTTGCCCGAGCTTACAACCGCCTTAAGTACGGCCGGTATCTTGAATTTAGGAAAAACCAGTATCTCCATCATTTCGACGAATTGATCCGTGAGAACGGGTTGCCGGTCTCTACGCCCAACGAAATAAAAGACGGCTGGGCGCTAGACACCTCCGGAAAACTACCGCACCTGCAAGAGTTACTGAAGGACGCAGAGGAGATTATAAAAGAGCGCGGAGGCGTAAAACGGACAGATTTCGGAAGGCCATACTTCCAAGAAATTCCGATTGACGACCTATTGGTCAAATATCCGTCCATCCTGGACTTCGGCACCTCCTCCGATATACTCTCGACCGTCTGTAATTACCTGGGCTTCATCCCCACTTTCTCAGCGGCTCTGCCCCCCGGGATCAGGTTTAATGAATCTTGGGCTAAACACGAGAGCTCGCCGAACGTCCCATTTCGTTCAAGCCAGCTATTTCATCTCGATTATCATGATTCCCCAATGGCCTACGCTCTTGTACTGATCAGGGAGGGGAATATGGAAAATGGACCCTTCTGCATCCTGCCTGAATCCGTATCCAAGAAAGCCTCCGAAGCACTCAATTACCGGACTAGAGGAAGACGTCACCGCGTGACCGATGAGGAGATGTACTCGATTGTCCCGGAAAGCGAGTTAATTAAGTTTTGTTATCCTGCAGGGTCCGTTTTGTTCCTGGACAACAGCAAATGCTTTCATTACGGAAGCCGGAATGCGGTGAAACCTCGTTATCTTATGATGTACGCTTATGTATCCCCCTGCAGGACGGATTTTGGCGAGGTGCTGCTGGCCCGGAAAACATATCCGACCCGCGATAGCGACTCCCGTTTGAGGAAAATGGTGCTAAATAGAGAATTCATGTATTGAGACTCTTAGATGCTAAACGACCTGAGAATGTTCGCCAGGTATGCCCGTGGGCTTAACAGTTACCTCCGCCATACGCTAACCCCAGAAGAGTGCCGCTGTATGCTCGTCCGTCAGTTAGACGCCAGAGAAGAGTCTTTTTTGCGTATCCTGGAACGGGGCATTTACGCCAATCCAGGAAGCCCTTACCGAAAACTGCTCCTTCATGCCGGAGTTGAATTTGCCGACGTCGTCGAGTTGGTGAGGCGATATGGCGTAGAGGGTGCACTGGTAAAGCTTTACGATGCTGGAGTTTACGTTACACTTAACGAGTTCAAAGGGCGTCGTTCAATCGAGCGTCCAGGACTACAAATCATAGTACACCCTAAGGATTTTGATAATCCCTTTTTAGTAAAACATTACGAAGCCCGGACCGGGGGTTCGCGAGGCGTAGGAACACGCATCATCATTGATTTCGACCTTTTGACCCACGAGGCAGCTTACTTTCATCACATTTTGGCCGCCTTTGGCCTGGCGGAAACGCCAATCGGGGCATGGCATGAGGTCCCGCCGGTAGCGGCAGGCATGAAGCTACTCCTTCGCTACGCTAGGCTGGGAAAGTCTGTGGAAAGGTGGTTTGCTCAGAGCAAATTATCATCAAGCCCGAAAGACCTGAAATTTGCTATTTTCACGAACTACACCTTATACACAAGCAGAATTTTAGGTAGACAATTGCCCGTGCCCGAATACGTGCCCCTGGAAGAAGCCTCCAAGGTGGCACATTGGCTATCTTTCAAGAAAGGGAATGGGAAGCCTGCCACCCTGGACACTAATCCAAGCTCGGCGGTGAGGGTCTGCCTCGCCGCTAAAGAAAACAGCCTGGACATCTCCGGAAGCCTTTTCCGGCTGGGAGGCGAACCTTACACCCCGGCAAAAGCCCAGGTGTTAGCCGATACAGGATGTCGAGCTGTGTGCCATTACTCCATGTCGGAAATCGGCACGGTCGGCACCGCCTGCACTGCACCCCCGGAACTTGATGATGTCCACCTGCTCAGTGACAAAGTCGCGGTGATACAGCGTCCTAAATCTGTAGGTGCCGGTGGGCTCACCGTAGAAGCTCTGGTCTATACAACCGTCCTGCCCAGTTGCCCTAAGCTTATGCTCAACGTAGAGAGTGACGATTACGGTGTCCTTGAGGACCGAACGTGCAGCTGTCCTTTCGGAGAACTCGGATTCACCAAGCATCTTTCACGCATTCGTAGCTACGAGAAGTTGACCAGCGACGGAGTGACGTTTCTCGGGACCGAGCTGCTACGACTGGTTGAGGAGGTCTTGCCGGCGAGATTTGGAGGTTATCCCACGGACTACCAGTTACTAGAAGAGGAGGATGGGGGACTGCCCAGGGTGAACGTTATTGTGAGCCCGCGTGTGGGTAATGTGAATGAAGAAGAAGTAGTAGCTTTAGCGTTTCAGGTTCTACACCGATACCCCGGGGGAGAGATTATGTCTGACAAATGGCGACAGGGACAAACCCTGCGCGTACTGCGGAGAGAGCCATACTCCACGGGTTCGGCCAAAATTCTCCCTTTGCACATACTTCAGAAAAGATGATCTCACATCCGAGAGATATTCCTACACAATGAGAATTCTTTTTTTCATCCAGAGTCTGGGAATGGGCGGAGCAGATCGTCAGCTCTCCATACTGTCGGGTCATTTAGCCCGTCGAGGTCATACTGTCTCAGTCTTGGCCTTGTATACCACAGACCAAAATTGGAAATTGTTTTGGCAATTAGATTCTATGGATACGCGCTCGCTTCTTTTGAACGAACCCACAGGCGTTTTAGCCGGAGGTGCAGGATTAATTAAGGCAACTCTAGAACTAAGGGACTTTCTAAAAAGGGAAAACATCCAAATTCTTTATGGTTATCTGGGTCACACCGCCAGATTTATCTCCTGGCTGGCCACTCGCGGCATGCCTGATACCAAGTTGATATGGGGGACGCGAACATCCGGAGGCAATACGGATTTGTACCACAGAAATTGGAAGCTATCTTTGCTATTCAATTTGTGTAAATGGGTTTCGGCATCCGTTCCTCTCATGATATCAAATTCAGAGGCTGGATATAACTATAATAAAGCCAGAGGTTACCGCTGCCGGAAAGAATTGGTCATAGCCAATGGGTTCGATGTAGAAAAATTTAAACCGGACCCCCAGGCGCGCGTACGAATGCGCTCTGAATGGGGCATCCCTGAGGACCAGAAACTGATCGGACGAATCGGACGATTGGCTCCGATGAAGGGGTATCCCGATTTCCTCGAGGCAGCCGCCTTATTATCCAGAGAAAGAAAAGACGTACGTTTTGTTATCGTTGGCGATGGGCCTGATAGCTATAGAAGACAGCTTCGGCTTTTAAGCCAAGAACTAGGCTTGGCCGAACGCCTGATATGGGCCGGAGCAAGACCAGATATGCCCGCCGTCTACAACGCGCTGGATATTCTCTGCTCCTCTTCTTCCCACGGTGAAGGGTTTCCAAACACAATTGGAGAAGCCATGGCTTGCGGCGTGCCATGCGTGGCAACAGACGTAGGGGATTCAGCCAAGATCGTGGAGGATAAGGGCATCGTAGTTCCACCCGGCAACCCACAGATGCTTGCTGATGGGTTAACAACCTTGCTGCATCGACTCCACGGCATAAACCCACTCGAACTTCGAGAGCGAATTGTGAGCCGCTTCAGCATCGAAAAAATGGTCGAATCTACCGAGAAAGCCTTGGTCGAAGTATACGCCACCCCTAAGTAAAGAAAAAAAATGAACTCACCCCAGAAAAAATAATTCTCAACAATGAAAATCCTTTTTCTGATCCAAAGCCTGGGAATGGGCGGGGCGGTACGTCAGCTCTCCTTACTGTCAGGTCACCTAGCCCGTCGAGGTCATGACGTCTCCGTCGTAGCTTTGTATACCACAGACCAAAACTGGAGCTCGATCTGGGAGATCGATTCCATTCCAGTAAAGTCATTTCTCCTAAAGCCATCTTCGGGTGTCTTGTCCTCCGGTCTACAGTTAATCAAGGCTACTATTCAACTCTGGAATATGATAAAAGGGGAAGACATCCAGGTGCTATACAGTTATCAGGGGGATATCGCCAGATTTGTCGCCTGGTTAGCTACTCGTGGGATACCCAATGCCAAATTGATATGGGGCATCCAGGGGTCTGGTCAAAGAAATACTTTATCAATCAACGATTGGAGAGAGTCTCTACCGTTCTATTTGTGCAAATGGGTTTCGGCATCCGTTCAGCTAATGGTCTCAGGCTCGGACGCTGGATATATCTCTCGCAAAGCCAAAGGGTATTCTTGCCCTAAGCAGATTGTCATATTCTATGGGATAGATACAGATCGGTTTCTACCGGACTCTCAATCGCGTGTGCGAATACGTTCGGAATGGGGCGTCCCTGAGGACCAGAAGCTGATCGGACGGATTGCCCGATTGGCACCGGATAAGGGGTATCCTATTTTCCTCGAGGCAGCCGCCTTATTATCCAAAGAAAGAAAAGACGTACGTTTTGTTATCGCTGGCGACGGGCCTAAAAGCTATAAAAGACAGCTTCAGTTGCTAAGCCAAGAATTAGGCTTGACCGAGCATCTGATTTGGGCGGGAGCAAGACCAGATATGCCTGCCGTCTACAATGCGCTGGATATTCTCTGCTCCTCTTCTGACAGCGAAGGCTTCGGCCTGACTGTTGCGGAAGCTATGGCTTGCGGCGTGCCATGTGTGGCAACAGACGTGGGAGATTCGGCCAAGATCGTGGGGGATAAGGGCATCGTAGTCCCACCCGGCAACCCACAGATGCTGGCCGATGGGTTAAAAACCATGCTGCATCGGCTTCACGGCATAAATCCACTCGAACTTCGCCAGCGAATCGTGAGTCGCTTCAGCATCGAAAAAATGGTTGAAGCCACCGAAAAGGCTTTAAGCGAGGTATGCAGTTCCAGCACATAATTAAGAAGAAATAATGGATAGAACGCTTCGGTTTTGCATGATCACAACTTTCTACCCGCCTTACAACTTTGGAGGTGATGGAATTTTTGTTCACCAATTGTCCAATGAGCTTGCCAAGCGGGGCCATTATGTAGATGTCATACATTGTATAGATTCATACCGACTCTTGGCAAATCACGAACCGACGAGCAACTACAATGACCATCCAAACGTGACCGTGCATGGCTTGAAGAGCCGCTTTGGTTTTCTCTCTCCGCTGGCCACTCAACAGACCGGATGCCCGTTATTCAAGTCTGGCCAGCTCAAACGGATCTTGGAAAAGGGCTTCGACGTGATTCATTATCACAATATCTCCCTGGTCGGTGGGCCGAAAATCCTGGAATACGGCCATGGTATCAAGCTCTACACAATGCACGAGTACTGGCTTGTCTGCCCCACGCACGTGTTATTCCGATTCAACAGAAAGGCCTGTTTAAAGCCGCATTGCTTCTTTTGTACCCTGACCTACAAGCGCCCTCCACAATGGTGGCGATATTCAAGTCTATTGGAATCCGCAGCAAAAAAGGTAGACGCCTTTATTACCATGAGTAATTTCAGCAGAGAGATACACTATCAAATGGGTTTTAAAATTCCTATTGTAAGCCTGCCTCCTTTTCCTTACTGGACAGAATCTATATTACCGATAGCTGAAGAGTCTATCGGACAGACATTAAATCAGCCTTATTTTTTGTTTGTAGGAAGGTTAGAAAAACTCAAAGGGCTACAGACGCTCATTCCCATCTTCCGGCGCTACAAGAAGGCACAGTTGTTGATAGTGGGCAAGGGTAGTTATGAGCCTAATTTGCGAAAATTAGCCGGGAATGCTACTAACATCCAATTTCTAGGCCATTTATCCCAAAGAGAGTTGCGACCTCTATACCGAAACGCAGTGGCTCTAATAGTTCCCTCGATATGCTTTGAGGTTTTCCCTCTAGTGATCATAGAGGCTTTCAGCCAGCAGACGCCGGTTATAGTCAGGGATATTGGCGGGATGACAGAAATTGTTGAGGAGAGCGGCGGTGGTATAGCCTATAATACAGAAGAAGAGTTGATGACATCCATGGACCGCCTGCTGATGGAGCCATCGTATAGAAGCAATTTAGGTATCTCCGGTTACGAGGCTTTTCAGAGCAGATTTACGGCCGAAGCTCATCTAAGGCATTATTTGAGCTTGATTAAAGAGATCTCAGTTAACCGAAGGCCGCAGGTTATTGAAATACAGTAAAGGACCTCTAAATAATATTTAAATCGTTAGCTTCTGGCTCAACTTCCCTTACCTGATGGACAAAATGATGAAAGAAAAGCTATACACGATAGAAGAAAAAATTAAAAAGATTTTAATCTCCAAATTCGAAATTAAACCCGCTCTGCTCACAGATATAAGCCCGGATACCCCACTCCTAGGACGAGGCATCGGCCTTGACTCTATAGAAGCTATGGCCCTGGTGGCAGCAATTGAAAAAGAGTTCGATATCGAAATCAGCGATAACGAATTGACCGTGGACCTGGTGAAGAGCATCGGCACGTTGACTGAGCACGTTTTGAAAAAAACCACGGGTTAGAAGCCTTGTCTGGGTGCCCGGTAAAGCTTATACCCGAAGGCATTAAAACTTGTACTAATCAAGATTTAATCAAACAGCCGCGTCTTGTTAAATTTTATTGAAGGAACAGTCTACATCGCACTTGGTTATCTGCGAACCCTTCTTGGCTAATTCAAGAGGAAGTTTCTATACCCAAGAGCCTGCTCTGAGCACATTAGCTGCGCTACGTGCAAAGAAAATTTACTGCTCGTTTATGATTTCTCTCCGCTGTATTCGAAATGACAACCAATATATTTATTTTCCCGGATTTTCGGTAGGTTGAGTTCTTTCCCTGTTATCATCATTCCTAGCGGATGCAAATCCGCTCATCCTGAGCGCAGTCGAAGGGTGAACGGGCTTACCTAATGATTGCCCACTCATCTTTGCAGCAATTAAGCGTTCAAATAACCAACATTAGTCTCTGAGGAGGAGGTAAATCAAATGAAAACACTGCCAGAGATGTTTGCGGACGTCGCCAGACAAAATAGCAGACGAGTAGCCGTTGTGGAGGGGAATAAAACAGTCAGTTATTCCCAATTGGAAAAAAGTATAGCCTCACTGGCAGCGAAATTACGAAGCATAGGAGTTCGTCAAGGTGACCGTGTGGCCATGCTACTGCCGAATAGCTTGGACTTTGTGAAGAGCTATTTCGCCATCTCCACCCTGGGAGCAATCGTCGTTCCCCTGAACGACCACTACCAGGAAAA
Source organism: Thermodesulfobacteriota bacterium (assembly GCA_035559815.1). Taxonomy (NCBI): domain Bacteria; kingdom Pseudomonadati; phylum Thermodesulfobacteriota; species Thermodesulfobacteriota bacterium. The sequence continues at coordinate 18,104 of DATMAT010000024.1, read as the reverse complement.
CGAGCTTCTTTATTTCCTCGAGGTATGCGGCGTTTCAGTAGTGGTTACTTCAAAAGACTTCGAGAAGCTATGTAGTAAAGTGCTCTCGATGCAAGATTCTCCAAGCAGATTACTGTTCGTCGAGGATGACCTGACGACGCCCCAAAGAGAGCCTGAGTCGATTACCCAGTTTGGAATGGAAATTGACCCGGACACTCCGGCAATGTACCAGTTCTCATCCGGTTCAACCGGAAGGCCAAAGCAGATTGCCCGTACCCATGCCAATTTGATTTTTGAGCTCGACAGTCTCATTCAAACCCTAAGCTTAACCAACGAAGACCGCTTCCTAGGTGTAGCACCATTCTCACACGTAAACGGACTGATGCGCACCATGATGGCCTGCATGAGGGCGGGGGCAACCCTTTATCCCGTTCCTAAATTCGAGCGCAGGACGGTCGCCGATGTGATAGAAAAGAATAAAATAAGCATATTTATCGCCGTGCCCTTCATGTTCAGCATACTTGCCCAGGCCAATTTTCGCCGGCGTCCAGACTTTTCATCCCTTCGTCTCTGTGTTTCCGCAAGCGCCCCCATGCCTAAAAAACTCAACCAGGAATTCTATGCGAATTTTGGAATTTACGTCAGACAACTTTACGGCTCGACCGAGACTGGAACAATAAGCGTAAATTTAAGTCCTAATGCGGAAGAATCATTAGAGTCGGTGGGTACACCTATTCTCGGGGTAGAAGTAGAGATATTCACAGACGAAGGGCGGGTCGCCAATCCAGGCGAGATGGGAGAATTGGCTGTGAAAAGCCCGGCGGCAATCAAAGGATATGAGGGCTTGGACGAAGTGAATAAAGAGGTATTTCGTAACGGATATTTCTACACCGGAGATTTAGGGGTGCGGGGGCAGGACGGGCTTCTTTACCTGGTGGGCAGAAAGAAGTTCTTCATCAACAAAGGAGGTTACAAAATTAACCCGCAGGAAATAGAGGAGTTGCTGGAAGGCCATCCCAAAGTAGAGGAGGTAGTGGTGGTCGGCTCCCCGACCGCTTATGGAGACGAAAAGGTGAAGGCAGTGATAGTTTCCAACTCCGCCTGCACCGAGAGTGAAATAGTCGAGTACTGCCGGGGAAAAATCGCTGATTTCAAGATCCCAAGCGTGGTTGAATTCAGGGATAGCCTCCCGAAGAGTCCAACGGGCAAAATCCGAAGACAGATGCTGGTCTAAAACAGAGAGTTCAACAAAAAGATGACGGTAAAAGATTTTTATCATCTATTTGTAATTGTTCTAATCAAAATAGTTAGCTGGTCTTCCTCAAATAGATTACGGGAATTATTAGCTAGCATCCTTGCCTCCACTGCATTTACATTTTCAAGAACAAAGAGAAGACTGATGGAAAAAAATATCTCATTAGCCTACGGCAGGAGTCTCACCACTGAACAGCGACAAGGAATCGTTAAAGCTTCCTTCCGTGAATTCTGGCTATACATTCTTTCCTGGTTACCGTCAAAGGAAGACCTCTCTGCAGTGAAAGAAGCGGAACTTAAGGGTATAGAGCATTTACACAAAGCCCTCGAAAAAGGAATGGGTGTCATATTATGGGAAAGTAGCGGATTTGGGAAGAGAATTTTGGCTAAACGTATCCTACACGGTCTAGGATTTTCCATATATCAGTTGCATGGTGCAAATGATCTAGGAGGATTTTTGACGAATGAAAACGCTGCAACCAGGGTTAAGCTCTCAATGATTAGACCCTTTTTCGAAAACTGTGAAATGAAAATTGTTGCAGGGATTATCTACTTGCCCAGTTCAAATTCTCTTGCCTTCAGCAGGACTCTTTTAAGTCTATTGAAAGAAAACGGAATAGTATGTATCAGTGGAGATGGTAAGGGCGGACATAAATTTATTCCCCTCAGATTCCTCGGTCAAACCGAGTTTTTCCCGACCGGTATGGTCAGTATGTCAAAATTATCCGGAGCCCCCATTCTACCTGTATTCTGCATCAAGGAGGGAAGTGGCAAGACAACCTTGAATATCGAACACCCAATTAATGCTGATATAGATAAAGATAGGAAAGGTGCTTTGGAAAATTGTGTTTCTATATATGCAGGTATGTTGGAAACTTATATAAAACTTTACCCCGAGCAGTATAGAAATTGGCACTTGGTCGGCAAGGTGCCTAACAACTTATCATAAATTTATGAGGAGGTGATTAGATGAAAAGAGACCAAGTTTTCCTCATAAGTTCTGCACGGGCCAGCGATTTTGTGTTTAACACCGAGGTTGCCGATGTGTTCGATGATATGATCGTCAGAAGTGTACCTTTTTATCTCGAACAACAATTAATGATAAAAGAGATTGGCAAGAAGTTCTGGATTCCAAATACAAATGTTTATGACCTGGGATGCTCAACCGCCACAACCCTTATAAACCTGTGTCGAGAGATAGAGGGACCGGGGTTCTTCATCGGATACGATAACTCCATTCCTATGCTCGAACAGGCAAAGTATAAGATCAAGGAGAACGGCTTGGAGAATAGAATTGAGGTGCGATATGGTGATTTAAATGCAGACCTATCAAATCTAGCCATCGAAAACGCAAGCGTAATCACTATGTGCTTTACTCTTCAATTTATCCGCCCTCTAAAAAGGGACAATTTGATCAAGAAAATCTACAGCTCGCTAGTTGAAGACGGTGTGCTGGTGGTAACGGAGAAAATACTCACAAACACAACGCACATGAATCGGTTCTTCATAGACTTTTACTATGATTTCAAAAGGCGTAATGGCTACTCCGAAAATGAAATCATGCGAAAGCGTGAATCACTGGAAAACGTGCTTGTCCCATACCGCATTGATGAGAATCTTGACCTTTTTCGGCGAAACGGTTTTGAGATCGTAGAGACCTTCTTTCAATGGTACAACTTTGCCGGTTTCCTCTGCGTGAAGAAACCAGTATAGATAAGGTAAAAGAGAGGGTTTGTTGCTTAACGACTGGATTAGAGCAACCACATCAGCCTTATTACCATTCCACCTGCGTCACTGGTTGCGCGCAAAACAACAAAAATTCCGATTGCAGTGGCCGCGAGTAGGGGCCATAAAGCAGAATAACCTTTGGCGGTTGACACCCATAAGCCGTATATTTGGATTAAATCGAGGCCTGCCCATAGATCGCTATTACATCGAGCACTTTCTATCTGCCAATGCCTCCGACATACGGGGACGGGTGTTAGAGGTGGGAGACCGTTTTTATACAAAAAAATATGGTGGTGATCGGGTTACTACGAGCGATGTACTTCATCTAGTCGAAGGGAACCCAGAGGCTACTATCGTAGCCGATTTAACCAATGCCGACGATATAGCCCCGGATAGTTTTGACTGCATTATCTGCACCCAAACTCTTCAAATGATCTACGATATTCGCGCAGCACTAAAGCACCTTCGGCGCATTCTGAAACCAGGAGGAGTTCTTTTGGTAACATCTCATGGTATTAGTAAGATAGGCAGACGTGAGGGTATTGACCCTTGGGGAGAATACTGGCGCCTGACGACCCAATCGGCAAATCTACTATTTCAAGAATGTTTTCCGAGTACAAATATCAAGATCGAAGTTTATGGAAATGTTCTCTCAGCAATTGCCTCACTACACGGACTAGCTGCAGAGGAGCTAGACCAGAATGAACTCGATTATATCGACCCGGACTATGAGGTATTAATTGCGGTCAGAGCAGTAAAGTAAAAAATTTAAAAACTAAAGTCGGTATACACACTATGCCATTTCAAACAGACGACCTGGTCTGTCCCGATTGTCACGATGTCATAGTATTTGATGTGAAAGATGACCAGGGAGCACTAGCATGCATTGCCGGTCATGGGCCGTGGCCGGTGGAAAACGGAATTGTCCGGTTCACAGCGAGTGCTCTTTCCCATGAAAACCGTTGGATATCGCCATGCCGTGAGTGGAATGGCTGGGAGCCGTGGGGATGGGTTATACGCAGAAATTCCCACTGGGGCATACCCCACCTTTTACGACCGATGCTGGCACGGCCCGGGCGTTACCCATTACAAATCGTCGACCTGGGCTGTGGAGGAGGCTGGGAGTTTTTAACCGGCTTTGGGCATGTAACCGGAGTGGATTACCGTACCGCAGCTCTGAAGAGCGCTGCATCTCTATACGATCGAGTCATCCTTTCATCGGTGGACAAGCTGCCTTTTGCCGACAATTCTGCGGACGTGGTGGTTAGTATATGGCTGTTCGAGCACCTTCCCGAAAGGCAATTTGTCGCTACTTTGCGCGAGGTACGGCGCATATTGCGGCCGGGAGGGCGTTTGATCTTCTTCACAGACCTGGACTCATCCAAACCGATTCTTCGCTGGGCAAAACAATTCCCAGAACTCTATGCCCGCCACCATGTAGATGCCGTGGGGCACCACGGGCTTCGCTCGCTCCGCTACACTAAGTTCTTGCTCCAGCGTGAAGGTTTTGTGGAGAACGAAACAGTCGCGGTCAACAAGAGTAGCTTGCTCCAGCCGGTGACGGCTCTTTGGATGTTCAACAACGAACTTGGCCGAAAGTCCTTGGCACTTCGTCTTTACTTACTCGGATGCAAAATGGCTCTCAAGTCGCGTTTGCTATACCGGCCTTTATACCTTTTACTCATGGAATATCACCGGCTTGCCGATCGCTGGTTGCCTGAAACCTTCGCCTTCAGCGCAGCGTTTGACTGGATACTCCCGGAAACACACGGCGCATCCATATCGGTAATAACAAAGAAAGCCAAGGTTGTGAGCGATAAAGGTGAAACAGATCCCTGGTGCGGATTGCCCGTTTCTGAGGAGAATCGGGGACGTAGGCCAGTGGCCGTAATGTTAGATAATTCGGGTCGCTCGCATCCGCAAAGAGGATTAGCATCTGCATCACTGGTGATCGGGGCACCCGTCGAAGGAGGCTTGACACGTCTTATGCCCGTCTTTTCTCGAGACTTTAATAGCGTTGTCGGACCGGTACGGAGTGCCCGTCCATACTTTATAGACTGGGCAGAAGCCTTCCAGCCATTCTTTGTCCACTGTGGAGGAAGTCCTGAGGCCCGGATCCGTCTTGAACATCCGGAGCAGGTGATAGACCTCGAATGCCTCTACCGTCAGCACGAAACAGGGCAGCCTGAGGTTATTCAGAATGCACCCATACTGGTGACAGAAGACGGGAGAACTCCTCCCCACCATATATTTGTCTTGCCGAGAAGGATCTTCGACAAGCTCTATGAGCTTAAGCTTAATCTTCCCCAGAGTCTTGAGGAATCAAGAATAAATGACCCGGATTCGCTATCCCATTACTGCCCTGAACTCCAGCCCTCCTTCCGCGATGAACCCGCCCATAATGAGGAGATTTCTAAGGGAGTCCGAGTTCTAATTCATTCGCATCCCGGAGCTCCCTATCCCGAACAATTTGACTGGGACAAAAAAGTAAAGGGATTTAGACGCTCCGTTCTAAATACGCCTATGGGTGAGGACGCTACACGAGACCCAAATCTCATCATCACCAATTTGGTTTTGGTCTGGGTTCCCACCACCAGAATACCCGGAGACGTCAAAGGGAGATTGCGAATCAATACTTGTGGAGAAGGACCAGCCCAGGTCTGGTGTGGCCCTCATCCAGAGGAAGCCACTTGGCACAAAATCCACAGCGGGGGCCCACTTCAATTTCGAGACATATTCGGGAATCCCTTTATCCTGCGCCGTGGACTCACCTGGATTTACGCTCTTCCCGAAGAGGCCATAGTCAGTGTGATGAACTCATGATGATTTCGATCGTTATTCCCACCTATAACCGGTCGGACAAGCTGACCAGTTTATTGAATTCCTTGGTTCCTCAAGTCCGAAAGAACCTTCTCGAAAATAGCGTCGAAATATTGGTCGTCGATGATCATAGCCAGCAGGCAGTGGTGGACAGAATTCGGAATCTTTGGGACAGAGACGAGTATTCTTTCCTCAAGTTTTTTTGGTTAGAGAGAAACCGGGGGCCAAGCTTCGCCAGAAATTATGGATTGAGTCGATGTACCGGCGAAATTATCGTTTTTCTGGATGATGATTGCATACTCGAACCGAATTATGTCCTGGAAACTATTAGAGTACATAAAGAGCACCCTGAGGCTTTGGTGGTCAACGGCAATCTTAAAAAACTGAGGGACAGTTATCTGTCCAACTTCTGGTTCTACAACTACAATGCTGCATTTAACCGGAAAGGCTGCAAATTCTATAGAGTAAATAGGTTATCATCCGGCAACTTTTCGATTAAGAGAACGCTCTTAAAAAAAATAAATCCCATCTTTGACCAATCTCTTCCATCGAGAGAGGATTATGACCTTTACCTCCGTTTCAGAGAAAAGAAGATCGACATTTATAAATCCGATGATATCGTCGCCCATTACGACTGTCGGGATTCGCTGGTTAGTTTTATAAAGCAGAGAATATGGTATAGCAAGGGTGAGTATTATTTAAGGAAAAAACATAATTTGGAACTTATTATTGCCGACCAGGAAGCACATAGACTTGATATAAGGCAGGACTATCCTTACCTGGCAATCTTGCTCGGGCTCGTTTGGCGCCTCAGCATGAAATACTGGAAGCTAAGAGATAGGGTCAGTAAAATCAGTCCCTATTGATACAAACGCTCTGCCTTTATCGTGCAAATATAGACAAGTTTGAGTGGCCTGTACTGATGGGTAATTTCTCCAGAATAGATTCGAAAACAACATATGAAAAATCAGCGCTTTTATCCATCATCGTACTGACTTACAACCGTAAAGATTTACTTCTTGACTGCCTGGATTCCCTGTTTTCGCAGACAATCAGGAGCGAAGATCTAGAGATTATAGTCGTGGATGATGGCTCGACAGATGGTACTGATGCTATCGTCAAAGATATTTCCCAGAAGCACCCGGGCTTAAGATACTGCAGACAAGCTCATAAGGGAATTCCGGCGGCGAGAAACAGAGGTATTGCCGCTTCCTCTGGAGATATAGTAGCGATCGTGGCTGATGACTACCTCCTGGCGCCGGATTATGCAGAAACTATAATCAGATTCTTTAGGGAAAAACCGGCAGCCATGGTTGTGCGTTTCAAAATCGTAGCCGCTGATTATGATTTCGCTAGCAGAGTATGCCACTTCTATTACGACGTCAGTGTGAGAAGGCGCCTGAACGTCGAAGAAACTACAGAGGAAAGCCGGCTGGCATCCTTGAAAAAAAGATGGCAAAGGCTTCCCGTAACTGAGGAAAGAATAACCACACGACATGAGTTAGAAGCAGCTGGAGGTGCCGCTTTCAGGAAGGAAGTTTTCCGAATCGTAGGATTTTTTGATGAATCCCTGATGAGGGGAGAGGATACAGACATGACCAGGCGCCTCCGTGAAAAGGGAGTGCCAGTATATTATTATCCCTACCATCAGATAAAACACCGGTATAGCCAGGGCATTCTTTCTACTGCCTATAAGTGTTTTATGAGCGGGCGCCATGGCTGGAACTATTACAATAAGTACTCAAATAGTTCCGTTGGATTATCCCATTTAGCTATTTTGGGAATTAAGGGAAAGTTATCAGTAATGCTGGATGCATTCTGGAGAGCTCGACAAACTAGTACAGCGGGCGAATTCATACTTTATCTTCCCTTTATGTTTTTATTCGAGATTTCCAATAAACTGGGATTTCTCTGGGGCGCTCTTCATACCAAGTGGACTAATTTGACCGAGAGCCGTACAAAACCTCGGCTCGATAGTAGGTAATTGATAAAATACCTATAATTTTCATTCACCCATATTCTTTCTCGTATCCTCAGTTTAGCAGTCCATTAAAAGGCAAATGGGAAAGCACCTTGATTTCAGAACCCGAGCAATTGTTATGGATAGTGTACCGCCACCTTTAAGTCTAATCATAAGGCCCGATATATGAACAATTTGATAATTTTAATATATTTAAAAACCACGAGGCAAGATAACGACTAATGTCCGTCCTAAGGATAGGACTTCTTGGCTTTGGGCGCATCGCCCAGTTAGTGCATCTTAACAACTTGGCTGGTTTCCCCGGAGCAGAATTTGTCCGGATTGCCAAGTCAGACCCGACACGTCGGGAAGAAGCCAGAAGGCTTGCGCCAAAAGCGGCTATTTTTGATGATTATCACCACCTCCTAAAAATGAAGGAAATGGAAGCTATCATTATCTGTCTTCCCCATGCTCTACAAGCTCAGTCCGCCATAGCTGCTTTCGAGGCCGGTAAACACGTTTACCTGAAGAAGCTAATTGCTAACGGTACTGCCGATGCTCTTCTAGTTTTGAGAGCCTGGGAAAAGCCGGAACAGTTGGGATGATTGGATTTAATTACCGTTTCAGCCTGCTCCATACGACCACAAAAAAGCATATTTAATCCGGACGGCTGGGAAATTTAGCTTGTGTTCGAACCGTCTTTTCCTCGGCAGCGCGTGAATTGCCCTTGTGGACAAGGACTAGGCAAAGCGGAGGGGGCGTATTGCTTGACCGGGCTTCTCATCACGTACATATGATTTATTTTCTCTTTGAAGAAGAAATCATCGAGGTCTCGGTGAAGTTGTGGTCGCAACTGAGCGAAGATGACAGCGCTGTAGTAGAAATGCGACTAGCTAGAGGCTTACCGGTGCAGTCCTTCTTCTCACTCAGCGCCGCAGATGAGGATCGTCTTGAAATCTATGGTCAATCCGGGAAGCCCCTGTTAGACCGGTATTCTGCCGATTTCAAGTTAACGGCGCCAACTTACGAATATGGCCGCGTCGAACAAATAAAACCCGGGCTCAGTTATATACTCTCAGGCTTTAAACGAGTCATTCGTCCTATGGGGGAACCGTCATTCCTGCTTGCTTCAAATTCATTTGTTTCAGCAGCAAAATCGGGAAACCCGGGCATTCATCCGGACATTGAGGATGCATATCGCAGTCTTGCGGTAATCGAGGCAATGGAGAGATCTGCACTGGCTGGAGAGTCGGTCTCTCCCTTATATAATTACCAATTGCCGGGCGATATCCATCCCAAAGCTTCGATAGCAGATTGAACCTGTAACCGCCAAGCTCCAGATCAATGAACACCTGATATTCAAACAGACCAAAGAATAAACAATAATGAGATAAATGCTAAGAAAGTTGTAAAATTGGTAATTATTGTTAAAACCCCCATAGTTAATCTGGTAGCAGCACCGTTATGATGAAGTTTAGCCCGCTTAGAAAGTCTGCTATTTTGACCGTTTCGCTAATTTTATTGTTTTCGTTTTTTGCCATTGGTTTTAGTTATCTGGAGCCGGTCAAAACTAAAAGGATGATGCGCCAGACCTATAGCCTATACAGGCAGTTTTTCATCGAGAAGAAACCGAGACAACGAAGCATCACCGAATATAAGCCCGTTATATTGCATTATTCCTCAACAACCGGAGGTAAAGGAGGTTCCAACCAAAAAGGGTTACCGGTGAGGCTGCTGGATATGGAATTTAAAACCGATACCGAACATCAAATCATCAAGACGTCGGTTAATCTTGACGGACAGCAGCGAAATGCAATCACCGGCATCGCACCCTTTAACTTCTCTTATCGACTGTTTGTTCCTAAAGACGGCCATCTTTGGTTTGGAATTAACCAAGAGCGCGATCATACAATTGCCGCTGATTTAAAGTTTAGCGTTCAGGTGTCAAACAAATCCGGTAGAGAAAACCTCCTAGACCTTCGGCTGCCCACCGAGCACATCGGATGGAAGAACGTCTCACTTGACCTGAGCGCCTTTGCCGGTCAAGAGGTTAATCTTAAGTTCGATGTTACTACGGAACACTCCAGCAAGGAAAAGAGCGCGACAACCGACCAATCCGTCAAAGCCTACTGGAGCGACCTCTTTATCACCAACTCGACTAACCGGCCGAACATATTCATCATATTGGTGGACACCTTGAGGCCCGACCATCTCGGCTGTTATGGATATGAACGCTCCACCAGCCCAAACATAGACAGGCTGGCTCTTGAAGGGGTTCGGTTTGAAAAGGCCTTCTCACAAGCTCCCTGGACGGACCCTTCAATACTCACCCTTTTCACCGGTCTTTATCCCTCGGATGTGTGGGAACCAAGCCGTCACAAAGTAGCCATAAGGCAAGCCCTTCCGTCCGGTGTCGATGCGTTGGCTGAGATTCTGTCCGCCAATGGATACTTCGCCGTGGCGGCATCCGACCATCCCGGAGTGACGTACAGGCGTTTCGGCCAGGGCTTTGATATCTTCTCCGCATTATACTATGTCGATGGGCCCTGGGTGGGGTGGCGGGAGACCGATGCCGAAAAGATACTGGCACAACTAAACACCCTGCTGGAAGGACGTCAGGGAAACCCGTTATTCACCTACGTCCATTTGATATATCCTCATCAGCCCTACGAACCACCATCACCCTACGACAATTACTTCGGGCGGGGCACATATGAGGTCAGTTCCGAAAACAGGCAATATGTTATAAACATGTACGACGGAGAGGTAAAACTAGCCGATGATGTTGTCGGACTTATCCTCAAAGAGATCCGGAGATTAAACCTAGACAATGATTCTATCGTTATCTTATTATCCGACCACGGCGAGGGTTTCTGGGAGCACGGGTTATGGGAGCATGGCAACTCTCTTTATAATGAGTTGCTGCATGTACCCTTAATCATACATGCGCCAAACCGTCTCCCTAAAGGTAAAACGGTAAAGGAACTGGTGAGAACCGTAGACTTAATGCCCACAATCCTCGACCTGGTCGAAGTTGAATACGATAAAGCAGGATTAAGAGGAGCCTCCCTCCTGCCGATGGTGAAAAAAGAAGACACCAAGGCCCCAGAGCTAAGCTCTCCTCGCCAAGCTCAGACTAACGACGAAGACTGGGGACGAATGGCTTTCAGCGAATTTCCACATACACGAATAATATTCGGCCGGTCGATTCAGTCAGTTGAGGGGAAACTCATCGACCCCGACCTCGGAGACACATCCTTGGAGTATTACAAAATTGCGGAAGACCCAAAGGAACTCAACAATCAAATCCAGAACGAGGGGGGAAAAGCTTCTGAGCTGATGGACATAATGAACGAAATTAGTAACAGCACATCGAATAATCGAGCGAAATACCCCAACGAGCGGCACGAACCCTCGGAGGAAACAATAAGAAAACTGAGATCGCTGGGATACGTTCAGTAAACCGGCCAAAATACTATTTTCTCATTTTTCCATAGTAACCGTAGATACCCAATGCTTAAATCGGTTCGTCGGCTTCTTAGGTTTGGAATCGATACTAAAAGGCGTGTAAGTGATTCTAGGTCAAAAAAACGTTCAGATAGTCCGTGACTGGTGGATAAACCACCGTACAAAGCTATTTTTGCTGGCGGTAGCACTCATGCTAGCCGCTTCCTTTATCAGGCTTGAAAACGAGTTCTATCGCTTAACCCTGCATAAGGGCCTCAAATCAGCCATAGACCTCCGCTATCGCTATTGGGAGGTAAAATTCTGGTTTGCCGGAGAACCCGTTTACGGCCTATTAACCCATGCAGTTTATCCCCCTGCCTCACACACCATATTATGGCCTTTAGTCGGATGGCTGCCTTTCAAAGAGGTGCGGTGGCTTTGGGCCATAACCTCGGTATTCATGCTGGGATGGCTTGTTTACATACTCCTACGGGAAAGCCTGGCAAAAACAAAGCTGGAGCAGGCCTTCATTGCACTTCTCCCCTTGTCCATGTATGCCACCGGCATAGCTATTGGCAACGGCCAGCTTATACTACACATTCTGCCCGTACTCTTGACCGGACTATTCTGGATAAAGCGTGAGGGAAAATGGCGTCAGGATTTATTGGGTTCATTTCTGATAGCGATAGCTCTGGTGAGTCCGAGCATAACCGCACCCTTTTTTTGGATCGTTCTCTTTGTCCCCGGCAGGATAAGGGCGGCTGTATTAGTCGTGCTGATTTATCTCACTCTTACCCTTATAGCTTCCTGGTTTCAAGACGGTTCTACGCTGTCATTAATCGCAAGATGGATAAGTATAGGCCAAAGCGGGTCGGCATGGGGTGCGGTGAGCGGAGGGTATTCAAACCTGCATAGCTGGGTAGCCCTCTTTGGAACAAACGAATTCTTGAGATTAAACATAAATAAATGGGTCTCTCTGATTGCTCTAGGAGGACTGGGAATCTGGGTATATCTCTATCGCCGCGTCGATATATGGCTTTTGATAGGTGTATCAGCCATCATGGCTCGCATCTGGACCTATCATCGATGGTATGACGACCTACTGATTATTCTTCCCATGATCACCCTTTTTCGAATCGCCAAGCGAGGGCCTTATCCGGATGGGAGTGACGTCCTCGCCGTAGGGTTGCTGATAATGGCATGGTGTTCTGTCCTTGCCCCTCTACGCCTACTGGTCACGCCGCCCTGGGACGGGCCGATGATGACCGGACAGGCAATCATCTGGGGACTAATGCTGATTTTTCTCCTATATCAAGCCAGACTGGAAAAAACAGGACAATCTTCAGACATAGCTCATGCGTTCTAAATAAGCACGAAAATCAAAATGAGACTTGGATTCGTCTCTTATCTCTAGATGGGTAAATCATTCGGTAATCCATTTCGTCATTTAGCGGACGGGACGGTTAGGCTCTTTTTAGCCGAGGCATTAATCCTTCCTACCGGTTTTATAACCACGGTCTTTCTGACGCGTACGCTAGGCCCGGGGGGATATGGCCTATTCACACTGTCCATCACGTTATTCCTTTGGGCGTCGGTGTTCGCAAATTCCTTGTTCACTCGCTCGACTATAAAATTCGTCAGTGAGACAAATGATTGGCGGCAGGTTGCCACCGCCTCCCTTCGCTTACACTTAATCACCGGAGTGTGTACCGCTATTTTATTTTGGTCATTGTCTAAACTTATTGCCTCATTCTTAGACGAGCCCAAGCTCGAGACCTACTTGAAGCTATTCGCGTTTGAAGTGTTAGTCCTTAGCCTGGTTCAGGCCCATCGCAGTATTATCATCGGTATAGGACATTTTCGGGACAGGGCTGTGGCCAGCGCCATTCGCTGGCCGGCCAGGCTGTTTTTGATTGTATTGTTCGTGGAAATGGGTCTCTCCGTGTCCGGTGCTATACTCGGCAGTATAGGCGCTACCGTGGTCGAGCTTTTCGTCTATCGATTATACGTCCGTCCATCCTTGCTCTCTAAATCGGTTTTCCCGGTGAGAAAACTCTTGAGCTATGCTCCCCCACTGCTCTTCTTTGCGATCTTCATGCAGCTCTTCAGCAGTATAGACGTATTTGCCCTGAAGGCCCTGGGCGGGACAGCAAATGACGCCGGCATCTACGGTGCGGCACAAAACCTTTCTATAATTCCCACTATCTTCGCCACTTCTTTTTCCCCTCTCCTGCTTTCTTCACTAGGTCATTTGATAAAATCAGAGCAAATAAAAACTGCTCGGAAGATGGGCGGCGACGCCATGCGGTTGATTTTATGCATGCTCCCATTTGCCGCCATGGCTTCCGGGGCCGCCCGGGAGGTTGTGGCTTTAGTCTTCGGTCAAGCCTTCGCCGCCACAGCCCCTTTGCTATCTTTATTGATATTTGCCAAAGTGGCAATCGTAATCATAACCGTCGCCGCCATCATCATGATATCGGCTGAGCGGCCAGGATGGACTTTAGCCATCGGCGGCCCGGTACTGATAATAGCTGGGATAGGTCATTTATTGATGATTCCGGAATACGGGGCTTTAGGAGCAGCCTTAGTCACCACTTTAGTTGCCTCCGGAGGTGCCCTGGCCGCCATGGTCGCAGTGTACTCATTATGGAGGGTCTATCCTCGTCTGGGCACGGTGGCAAGGACCCTTTTTCTCTCGGCGCTAGCCTATTCAGCAGCGACCTTCTGGCAGACCCCTGGTGCCTTGGTAATTCTAAAGCTTCTGGCAATAACCACAGTGATCACCCTGGGATACAGAATGCTGGGAGAATTCAACAGCAGCGAACGGGAGTTCTTGCGGTCCTTCTTTAGCTCCCAATTACAGCCCAAGCAGAATCCTTCATTGCCAAAATGAGTGAAGATAAATTTTTGTTGGTCAAAGGCAGGGCCGGCTTGGGCAACCGAATACTTTGCCTCCTGTCGGCAATTCTATATGCGCGGCTTACCGGGCGCAGATTGATTGTCGACTGGAGTGACGATGCCTATTCTAACGACGGTTCCAATGTCTTTAGCAGCTTATTTCAGTGCCCATTGACCGGCCAGATGGATGAGATTCCAGCTACAGACTCGGTAAGACCAGGCATATGGCGAGGCCACTTGCACCAGTCCGCGCTAGATATGATTCTGCTTTATCCGGAAGCCTCTTTGCGCTATCCGGAAACATGGCGCGCATTCTCAGTAGACCTGTCCCGGCTGGACTACCCGGAGGATGTTTTAGTTATGTGGTCATACGTCGAGCAGGTATACATAATGAGAAGACATTTCAAGGGCTCTTACCAAGAACTAAGTAGGCTAAGCACAAAAGCCATACTGAGAAGCATACTTCAGAAAAATTTAAAGCCCCATTCCTTGATTCAAGAACGGGTGAAACAATTCAAGTTAAAGAGGTTCAATCAAAAGACGGTTGGCGTGCATGTTCGTTACATGGATAAAAAGGCCCGGATCTCAGCCATCTTGGGCAGGCTCGAAACCCTAATCAGACGTGAACCCAATCTGCAAATCTTTCTGGCAACAGACAACAAAGAAATAGAGAATATATTCCTCGATAGATACCGGAATGTAATCAGCACGGAGAAGTGGTATCCATCATCCGGAAAATCCATGCACCGTAATCCGGAATCGCCGGACCGACTGATGCACGGGATCGAAGCCCTGGTTGACCTGTATTTACTGGCGTCGTGCGATTATTTGATCCTGGATGAGAGCTCATCCTTTTCCTACGTAGCCAGCCTAATAACCAATACACCAAATTCAAACATATTCAATGTACAACTAGGCCATATGATACCGCCGGAAGTGAGACATCAAATCTGGTCACTCAAAATCAGGCTTCAATGGAGTTTAAGGAAATTAGGACTTGCCAAGTAAGTTGATTACAAGATTATGTCAGAAAAATCATTATTTTTCTCGATAATCATCCCGACCTACAATCGCCCTGAACAGTTAAAAGCCTGTCTCCGCTCAATTGCTGGTCTAGACTATCCACGCAATCGTTTTGAGGTAATCGTAGTTGATGACGGCGGCTCGGTATCTCTTAAAGATTTAGTCGAAATGTTTGACGGCCAACTGGATATAAAACTAGTTACCCAGAAGAATACAGGCCCGGCTTCGGCTCGAAACCTAGGTGCCATCAATGCTAAGGGAGAATTCCTGTCCTTCATCGATGATGACTGCATGGCCTCTTCAAATTGGCTGAAAGAATTAGCTGATGCACTAATCGAAAACCCGACCTGTTTGATCGGTGGATATACTGTTAACGCTCTTCCCGAAAACCTATTTTCAACATCCAGCCAGACCCTGGTTCACTACCTGTACACTTACTATAACGATAGATTTGACCAATCACGCTTTTTCACTTCAAACAATATGGCACTGTCGGCTGTTCTTTTCAGAGACCTAGGCGGTTTCGACGTAACTACCTTACGGGCTACTGCCGAGGACCGCGAGCTTTGCGACCGTTGGCTTTATCACGGTTATAAAATGTACTATATACCGAATGCGGTAGTATATCACTCTCATTTTCTCACCTTTGGCAGTTTCCTACACCAGCATTTCAACTATGGGCGTGGAGCTTTCTATTATCACCAGGCGCGCGCCCGCCGACACAGCAAAGGCATCCGGATCGAGCCTTTATTCTTTTATCTAAATTTGATACACTATCCGTTCTCCAAGTTTGAAAAACGGGAAGCGTTTTTTGTTGCGGTTTTACTGGTGATATCACAAATAGCCAACGCCGCCGGCTTCTTGTACGAAAGTTTTTATAGGAGAATAAAGGACAACTATAAGCTGGCACTTAAAGGTTTAAGTCACCGTGAATAAAAACGTTCCGATAAAGGTAGGTATAATCGGATGTGGATGGGCAGGAGGGACACTGCATCTTCCAGCGCTGAAATCCCTGCCCTATGCCGAGGTAGTGGCGATAGCGGATATAGACCAACACCGTTTGAGTCAGGTTGGAAATGAGCACGGCATTAAAAACCGATATACCGACTTTATGGAGCTCTTAAAAAATAATGAAGTAGAGGTTGTTGCCGTGTGTGTACCGGCAAAATCACATGCGGAGATTGCTATTGCTGCCCTCGATGCCGGGAAACATACCTTCATCGAGAAACCTCTCGCCCTCACCATGGGGGAGATAGAACTCCTTATAGAAAAGGCTAACGTCTCCCCTGGCCAGGCCACAGTGGGCTTTAACCTCCGCTGTCATCGCCTGGTCAGAGAGGCCCGAAAAATGATCCGGGAGGGGGCTCTCGGTAAAATCGAATCAATACGGAGTACCTGGACCAGCGATGTCCGCCATTACCGGAACATGCCCGCGTGGAGAAATAAACGGGAAGAGGGAGGCGGAACGCTTATTGAGATTGCCATACACCACTTCGACCTCTGGCGATTTCTATTAGAGAGTGAAGTGGAAGAGGTTTATGCTTTGACCCGTTCTTTGGAATGGGATGACCAAATCGCCGCGGTAAATGCCCGAATGGCCAATGGAGCTATTGTTTCCTCATTTTTCTCAGAGCTAACCAGCAACAACAACGAGATAGAAATTCACGGGCGAAAAGGCAGCCTTTTAATATCCTGCTACCGCTTCGACGGCCTGGAATTTCAACCGATACTGCGTACGCCTGGAGCAATCTCGGCAAGGGCTAAGAAAGCGGCGAAAACTGTCTCAAATTTGCACCAGGCCGTCACCACGATGCGCCGAGGTGGAGAGTTCATGGCTTCCTTTCGGGCCGAATGGGAGAATTTTCTCTTGTCCATAAAGAACAACACCCCGGTGGATTGCACTCTTCAGGATGGAATGGCCGCAGTCAAAATCGCTCTTGCTACTGCCCAGTCGGCCTCTCTGGGAATGCCGGTCAAAGTTACCCAAGCGCCCAGGGAAATCAGAACGGTAAGGTCAGATCTGAGGATTCAAATCTGAAGATAGCCCCAACTTTTTTTCAACTTCTTATGAAGAGTGGTTTATTACTTTTGGGAATTAAGCTAAAATCAAACACCACAACAGTCTATTATCACGGCCATGGCTTTAGAGAACGCAAATCTGTGTTCCCTGCATTATTCGAACCCTAATAAGTGAGTAGAGATGAATCATGAATGATTTTTCTAATCCTGAGATGTCAGTCATTCTTGTCACGCCAGATGACTACCAGACTATCCGCAAGACTATAAATCACCTACGGGCACAGACGGTCAGAGAGAAGCTGGAAATCGTGATTGTGGCTCCTTCGGAGAAAACACTTAACCTGAATGAGTCGGAATTACAGGAATTCTTCCGGTTTCGAGTGGTCGAGGTCGGCGAGATTAACTCACATGCTCGAGCCAGAGCAACCGGTATTAGACATGCTAGTGCCCCAATCGTCGCACTTACGGAAGACCATTCGTACCCCGACCCGAGTTGGGCCGAGGCTCTAATCAGAGCACATGATAAGCCATGGGCAGCAGTCGGGCCAGTTATGAGAAATGCCAATCCCCAATGCGCTATCAGTTGTGCAAATCTTCTCATTGAATACGGGCCCTGGTTAGACCCCGCCCCTTCAGGAAAAGCCTCTCATCTACCCGGGCACAACTCCAGCTACAAGCGGGAAATTCTGCTCGGCTACGGTCCTGAGCTTGAGTCCATGCTTGAATCCGAGAGTATTATGCACTGGGATTTACGCTCGAGGGGCTTCGAAATCTATCTAGAACCCGCTGCCAAGACAAACCATATGAATATTTCCTTACTCTCATCCTGGACGGTGGTGCAGTTTCTTAACGGGAGAGTATTTGCTTCAGCCCGCTCCAAGAATTGGTCTCTGATTAGAAGGGTTGTCTACGCAGGCGGGTTCCCGCTCATTCCTCTTATCCGACTCTAGCGTATTATCTCGGATATATCCAAGCA